>JAVBKL010000194.1:0-14175 GCA_031554055.1 Eubacteriales bacterium
AAAAGCTATATTTATAAATAAATGATTGTGTTGGAGCAAAATCGCCATTTTTTTCCATTATAAATATATTTACAAACCTTACTGACAACATAAAACTTACGTATGAAAAACTAACAACTATTATTAAAGAATTTGAAAAGAAAGCGGCTTTATGGCTTCAATATGTAAATACAATTTCTGATGCGATCGCTTTAAAACGAAATGGAAAGAGACCAATCATCGTATTAGAAGATTTAGATAAGTTAGATGCAAAAATTGCTTGGGCGATTTTTCAAGGCAATGCTCAGGCTTTGTCGCAAATGCCTGCACACGTAATCTATACATTCCCGATTGCTTTATCATATAGCGCAATGTTCAGATCTGTCTCAGATTATTTTCGGACAGAAATTTTGCCGATGATTAAAATAAAGCAAATAAATGGCGACGTATATTTGCCAGGGATTGAAGCGATTAAAAATATTTTATCGTTGCGGTTTGAGCTTTCATTGTTTAAAGAGAAGGCTTTAAATCGAGCAATTATGTCCACGGGTGGGTCACTTAGGGATTTATTTAAAATTCTTGCAGATGCAGCTACAAGAGCAGGCAGGCGAAATTCTGAAATAATTGAACTGGAAGATGTCAATATTGCACTAAATAAGTTGTCATCTACACTAACTCGAATGATTGAAACAAATAATTACAAACTATTAATTAAAATTCACGAAAGTGAAATAGAAAAACAAAAAATTGAAAATCGTGATAATTCGTTGGAGCTCATGCAAGCAATGGTATTATTGGAGTATAATACAAAACGCTGGTGTGATGTTCACCCCTTAGTAGTTGAATTTTTAGAAGGACTTGGTGAAATTGAATAATATAATAAACCAGCAAAATATTGAAAACCTAGAGGACATATGCTTTATATGTAAACACTCGTCTGATGGTTTTTATGTTTTTACAACTCATACTAGCCGTATGCAGGAAACTGTCGCAAATGCGTTGACAGAACTTGGTATTGCAATTTGGGATTATGCTGAAAACAATGAACCTTATTCATACTATAAACTTGCCGCATGGGCAGATGAAAATAAAGATAAAAAAGTATTTGGGATTCTAAACGTACAATTGGCTTTAAAATCAGAAAATGACACCAGAAATTTTAATTTAAGTAGGGATATGCTGGCAAGGAATCAAAAGATTTGGCTTTTTGGTATGACAACTGATGAAGAGAAAAATATTTCAATGCGAGCTCGTGATTTTTATTCTTATGTGAGACAAATTTTTGCTTTTGAAGAAGAGCAAACTGGCGAGATGCATGAGCTTTTAAACTTAGAAAGTGGCTTTTCTGATTTTATTCCTGCTTCTGATTCAAAAGCTATGCTTAGAAATTATGCCAGCTTCATTGAAAGAGAAAAAAAATTGGGGTTTGACGAAAGTAAGACACGCGAAGAAAATCTTTCAGATGCCAAAATTTTTGACAACATCGCCAAGTTATATGCAAATACATTTGAATACAAAAAAAGCACTTTATGGTATATGAAAGCACTTAAAGTTCGTGAAAGTGTTTTGGGTGTACAACATCACGAAACTGCGATAAGCTATAGAAATGTTGGAGAAATATGTTATGAACGGGGTCTTTATGACCGAGCAGCAGATTATTTTGAGAAGTCATTAAAGATATTTGAAAATGAGGTTAATCATCAGGTTTCAAGAATTGTAGAAATTTATATTGCATTAGCTAAATCAAATCAAAAAAAATTGAATTTATTGCAAGCAATTGAATATGGCGAGAAGGCACTAGTGCTTTGCGAGCAAGATTTTGATAATAAAAATGAAAGGTTAAGTGATTGGTATAATGTTTTGGGATCCGTTTACCATGAAATGAAAAATTATAAAAAAGCATTAGATTATTTTTTTAAGGCAGTATACTTTACAGAATTGTCGTATGGAAAGACTAGTATAGAAGCGTCGGTTGTATATAATAATTTTGCATTATTAAATATAAACCTTGGGAAATATAAGGACGCTCATAAGCTCTATCAGAAGTCCCTTGAAATTGCAGAAAAGGTGTATGGAATCATGCACCCATACACTGCAACGATTTATAACAATATTCGTGGACTATATTTCATTCAAGGTGACAAACAAAAAGCACTAGATTACGCACTGCGTTGCTATGAAATACTTTTATGTACGGTTGAAGATAATCATCCATTGAGGGACTCCAATAAAAAAAATTTATATGCAGTATTTCTTTCGCTTGGATACAAAACAGGATTTGACGAATGGCTCGCAAATGAACTTAAAAAGAGAAAACTTGAACTGCCCCAGTAAAATTAGGGGCTTTTTTACTGCGATTATATACCCTTTTGCCATCTGGTCATCCAATTGGGGCAACTGCTCCTTCTTCCGTCGCAATATTGAGTAAATAGTGGCTGTCTTATACCTGGTCTTGTGATATACGTCGAAAAAATATCATCTACAATATTCGAAATCTCTTTGTATATGTTTCGTCCATAAAAGAAGGC
Organism: Eubacteriales bacterium; assembly: GCA_031554055.1. Taxonomy (GTDB): domain Bacteria; phylum Bacillota; class Clostridia; order Lachnospirales; family JAVBKL01; genus JAVBKL01. The sequence continues at coordinate 2,508 of JAVBKL010000194.1, forward strand.
ATGATCGTACGCTGTTGAATTCGTAATCGTGAAATTCTTTCCCTTGTTTCGATACCACTCAGTAAAAACCCTGTTTAGTGTAAAAGAAATAATAGCAAGTACATTTGCTTGAATGGTTGCGTTGGGCCAAGTTGCATAGATTTCGCTTGAGGCAACATTTTTGATATAGTTTTTATAAGTTACCCAGTAGTTTTTGTTGGCAACATCAGGGCTTCCCTCGTGTACAATTATGTACTCGGGGATAACAGGCGTGTCAAGCACAACATAGCCAGATGATTCGGGGAGAGGTTTTACTTCGTCTTCTGGAATTTTGGGAGGGAACTCGCCCCAAAGCGTGTGCGGGAGAATGTTGATGATTCGCTCTTGACGCATTCCGTTAGCCGGTATCATCTCGACATTTTGAATAGCGGTTGTGTCTGCTAAAATTTGAATGCCCTCGACCACAACGTTTTCAAAGCCGTCGGCTGAAACGGTTATCGTGTATTGACTGTAAGGCTGCAATGATTCTTCGGGGATCAGAGAAAGTTCTTTGGGTGGGCTTTCCAAACTGATTGCCAAGGTTTGCCCAGAGTCATCTGAAATTAGTTCTTCGATAACATTGGTCGCATTGTATGGTGTGACAGAAATTTTTGCGTTTGGCACGGGTTTTCCCATTGTCTTATCGAAAATGCCAATTTGCAAGTCACCTGTGGGCTTAAACAATGGGTCAGCAAATCGGGTAAGAAGGTGTTCGTTCATAATGAGCCTCCTCATAGCAACAAATCAATTGCTATATCAAAATATATTGTTACTATATGTGTTTATAAAAAATAAGTGCGATAAAATTTATGGTACAACGGTTGTTTGTCTTGTATGCGGCTTTGTAATATGATAAAATTGTCTCATTATAAAATTGCAGTAAGTCAGGAGAATGGAAATGAAGTTTATTAAAACACCGGTAAAAGGTATGTGTGATATGCTTCCACAGGACATGGAACTTCGCAATTATGTTCTGGGTATGATTAAAGAAACATATAAATCTTATGGGTTTTCGGAAATTGAGACTCCTGTTATGGAACATATTGAAAATTTAACAGGCGATCAAGGTGGAGAAAATGAAAAGCTGATTTTCAAAGTGATGAAGAGAGGCGAGGAATTAAAAAGAGCAATGGAAAGTGAAGACAATAGTCTTGCAGACTCTGGGATGCGTTATGATTTAACGGTTCCACTTTCAAGATATTATGCGAATAACATGGGCAGTTTGATTACGCCGTTTAAGGCGTTGCAAATCGGAAATGTTTTTCGTGCTGATAAACCACAAAAGGGTAGGTTTAGACAATTTACACAATGTGACATTGACATTTTGGGAGACGGTTCAATCCTTGCAGAAATTGAATTGATTGCGGCGACTGCAAATGTTCTTACCAGAATTTTTAGCGAGATTGGCATTAGCAAATTTACGGTTCACGTGAATGATAGAAGAATTTTAAAAGCGATGGCATTATTTGCTGGATTTTCGGAAGAGAGTCTTTCATCCGTACTCATTAGTCTTGATAAGATGGATAAAATTGGTTTAGACGGTATCAAGGAAGAAATGATTGCAAACGGACACTTGGCTGAAAATGTTGAGAAATATATTTCCTTGCTTGAAAACATAACGCCAGAGATTTCGTGTTCGGAGTTTTGCAAGTTCTTGAAAGAAAATTACATCGAAGGCGAAGTCATTGAGAGCATCGAGAATACGTTGGATTGTGCACGTTCGATGGTTCATTCTGATGTGACGCTTATGTTTGATCCGACGTTGGTTAGGGGTATGGCGTATTACACAGGAACTATTTTTGAAATTAGCATAGACGGATACAATTTTTCAATCGCTGGCGGCGGACGCTATGATGAAATCATCGGCAAGTTTTCTAACCAAAAAGTACCCGCTTGTGGTTTTTCAATAGGGTTTGAGCGGATTATAACGATTCTTAATGATAACCTTGATAAAATTACGATGGAAGAAAAAGAGAAAGTAGCTATCTTAATTGAAAAAGGTGCGTCGTCTGAGCTCATGCTCGAAGCGTTTAACAAAGCGATGAAGTTAAGAAACGAAGGCAAGATCGTTTCGGTGCAGCCTTTGAGCAAAAATGCAAAGTTCCAAGTTGAAAAGCTTGTGAGCAATGGATATTCTAAGGTAGAGAAAATGTATATATAAACTTAAGGAAGTGTTTTTTTTGGGCGGATTTTTTAGTTTAGATGGGCCTTTTGCTCGATTTGGCAATATGCTTGCAGATATTTTGATTTTGAGTTTTTTATGGATTGTGTTTAGTATCCCGATTTTTACGATAGGGGCTTCTACAACAGCACTTTATTATGTTGCCACTCGTAGGGTTTCGGACAAAGAGGGCTATATATTTAGAGATTTTTTTAAGAGCTTTAAGAATAATTTTAAAGTGGCGACAATTGTTTGGTTGATTATTTTGGTTGTCGGCATTGTCTTGGCGATTAACATAAGAAACATTGATATGATGGGCAACTTGAGAGGCATTTTTCTGCCGCTTCAACTTTGCTTTTTCTTGGAGTTGTCGATGCTCACCATTTATATTTTTCCGATTATCGCAAGGTTTGACATGAGCATCAAGGAATTGTTTAAGAACTCTTTTTTTATGGCAAACAGACATTTGGTTACGACAGTTTTCTGCGTTCTTACGGGAATAAGTATATTTATTATCGGTTATGTTACGATTATATTTTTTCTTGTAGGAATGGGCGTGTATGTCATGGTGACATCATATTTATTTGTTCGTGTATTCAAAAAATATCGTCCAGAACTTGATGTGGATGATTACGAATCTTTAAGATAATTGATATTAGCAGAAATTTCCTGTTTTGATTTTTATAATATATGCCGATAATTGATTCAGGCAAACAAAAACGACGACAACCTGACATCTTGTATATTAGATGAGGAGAGAAGTATATTGACAAAGTTTGATAAAAAAAACTTACTGGTGCAAGAACATAATTCTTACGTCGAGGAGCTTTTAAGTATTGAAGCGGTTAAAAAACTAGATGATTTTACACAACATTTAAATACAAGCAGACTTGAACATAGCGTAAGTGTTTCGTACTACAGCTTTTTAATTTGTAAAAAGTTTGGTTGGGATTGTGTTTCGGCGGCAAGAGCAGGGTTATTACATGACCTTTACCATTATGACTGGAGACTTGAAAAGCAACCAGAAGGCAATCACGCATACGCACACCCCCTAGTTGCACTTAGAAATGCAAAACTTGTGACAGAACTCAACCGCATTGAATCAGATGCAATTGTAAAACATATGTGGCCATTGACTTTGAGATTTCCAAGATACAAAGAATCATATGCAGTTACATTGGCAGATAAATACTGTGCATCAATGGAGTTTATCACTCAAATCAACAAAAAGATTTCAAAAGTGTTAAAGCAATCCGCCATCTAAAGTGATGACCTTGCCTGTTAAATAAGAGGCATCGGCAGAACATAAAAAATAAACTAAATTTGCAACATCTGTTGCATTGCCAAGTCGTCCGAGCGGGATTTCATCGCAGAGGGCGGCTTTTTCTTTTTCTGAAAAAATATTGTTCATGTCGGTATCAATTACGCCACAAGCCACAGCATTTACCCTAATATTACAAGGGGCTAGTTCTTTTGCAAGTGCCATAGAAAAAGAATTGATGGCTCCTTTTGATGCAGAATAAACCGCTTCGCAAGAGGCACCGACATTCCCCCAGATGGACGAAATATTTACGATCACGCCGCTTTTGTTTGCAACCATTTTTTGCACGGCGTGATGGGTGCAGTTGATGACGGAGCCTAAATTAATGTTTAGGGTGCGGTTGATTTCTAAAATGGATTGAGCGTTAAACAAACCATAGCTGGATACGCCGGCGTTGTTTACAAGTATATCGACGGTTCCAAACACTTCTTCTGATTTTTTAAACATTTTGGTAACTTCCTCGTAAATAGAAACATCAGCTAAAATTCCTAGCACGTTTGGATTGTAATTTTTAATTTCAGAAACAAGCTCATGAAGTAATGTTTCGCTCTTCACACAATTTATGATGATGTTATAGTCATTGCTTGCAAATTTTAAGGCGATGGCACGTCCGATGCCCCGAGTGGAACCTGTTACTAGAACGGTCTTTCTTGACATTTATAAAACTCCCTTGTGTGTTACGTCCGTTTATTTTTTCATTACCATTTTATCACAAATGCCCGCTTTTATTAAGAAAGAATTTGCTTTTTTTTTATATTGGTGTATACTAATTTGGTGGTTGTTTTTGGAAAAATCATTCGTGAAATAGGGGATACTATGCTTAATACTTTTTTTGTCGTGCTTGACAATATGATTGTGCTTTGTGTATGTATGTTTTTTGGTTTTATTGCGTATAAAGCGAGAATTTTAGATGATATTACAAATGCGGGGCTTTCGAGAATTTTATTAACCATCTCTTTACCTTGCACAATCATAATTTCTATGCAGAAACCGTTCACAAGCGAGCTGCTTGCCGAAGGGCTTATTGCTTTGTTTTCATTTGGGGTAGTTGTTTTGTTTGGTGCTTTTTTTGGTCACATACTGGCAAAGTTTTTAAAAGTTGGCATTACGGATTCTGGCGTTTGGGTCACAAGCTTAATGCTTCCCAATACCGTGTACATGGGTTATCCAATTATCCAAGCGGTTTTTGGTGGAGAAGCATTGTTCTACGCTTCTATGGCGGTGGTTTTATTTAATGTATTTGCGTTTTCGCTTGGAATAAAATTTATTACTGCAGGTAACAAAGCGGAAAATGTTTCACTCAAAGCTCTTTTGACAAACAAGGCGATACTCGCAACCATTCTTGGACTCATTATGTTTTTGTTCTCAATCAAATTGCCAAGCCCAATTTATAACGGTATTTCTCTTGTTGGCTCAACGACAACACCGATTTCTATGTTGATTATCGGTTCGCTTCTTGCCCGTGGGAAAGTATCAGAAATATTTTCTGACTGGAAAATATATGTGCTCACAGCGGCAAAACTCATTGTCTTGCCGATTATTACTTTTTTTGTGTTTAGAAACTTTATTAAGAATGAAACGCTGCTCGGCATTATCGTCATTCTTAGTGCCATGCCTGTTGCAACCATTGTTGCAATTTTTGCAAAGCAATACGAAGTAAATGCAGAGCTTGCTTCAAAAATAGTTTTTATCAGCACCATTCTTTGTGTGTTTACGATTCCGCTTATTTCATTATTATTATAGGCTTGCAAAATGAAAGGAAGTTAAAATGTATAACGAGTTTAAAGTAAAAAGAATCCCACTGTTTCAGATATTAACAATCGCTTTGCGGCTGCTTAGAGATAATTTCAAAGTGATTTTACCGTTTGTACTACTTATTTTTGTCCCTGTGAACGTGATAATTTCTTTGATTTCGGTTGATTTGGATATTACAGCAAAAGAAGTTCATTGGCAATCTATTTGGGCGATGGCGATTGTGTCCATTGGAATTTTACCGCTTGTCACGGCTGCCATGACACATCTTGTTCGATGCAGTGTTGAGGGGAAACCGCTAACCTACGATGAAATGATGACGGCTTCTTTTGGCAATTGGGCAAGAATTTTAACGGTTTCGATTTTATATTATATGTTTGTAATCATAGGAGCAATCATTATTATCCCAGCGATTTTCTATGGGATTGTATATTATTTTGCAATTTTTCTTGTAGTGGCAACAGAAAAATCAGGGTTTGGTGCTCTTCGTGAAAGTGCAACGATTGTGAAGGGACGGTTCTGGTATATTTTTTCTATGGTACTTAGAATTGGAATCTTGAAAATTTGTTTTAACATGGTAATCATTTATTTAATTCAGTTACCGCTTCTTTCGATGGTTGGCGACATAAACGGCACCAATGCATCCGCAGCGTATGGAATTAGTTTGGTGACCTCTGTCTTGTCCGATACATTTTGTGTTGTATTTGATATTGCTTGTGCTTTGTTTTTTTACAATATGCTTTTTACAAAGCAAGAACAATAACATTCTAATCCGAGGTTGCTTATTATGATTTTTTCGAATCTTTTTAGCGAAGATAACAAAAGCTATTATAAGCGGTTATTTTCGCTTGCGATACCAATAATTTTTCAAGAAACACTGAACTCGATGATTAATATTGTTGACGTTTTTATGGTTGGCTCCTTGGGACTTCATGCGGTAACGGCTGTTGGACTTGCCAATTTGGTTTTTTTTCTTTTTATAATCATAGTCTTTGGAGTGAATTCAGGCTCTGCCATATATTTTGGACAGTTTTGGGGTAAAAAAGATGTTCCGAACATCCACAAAACAATGGGACTCGCTTTTTTATCAGGGTCGGTACTCGCCGTCATTGTTGTGTTTGCAGTCGGGTTTTTTGCACCGCAAATTATGGCGTTTTATTCGAATGGCGACCAAGAAGTCATTAGGCTCGGCGTGATTTATTTACACGCCATTTTACCTGTATACCCACTTATGATTTTCATTGCCCTGTTAAATGCGGCACTTAGAAGCATTGGCATGACAAAAGTTCCGCTGGCTACAACGCTTGTTGGGCTTACATTTAACATTTTGTTTAATGCCATTTTTATTTTTGGGCTGGGGCTTGGCGTTGCGGGTTCTGCATACGCAACCGTTCTTGCACGGTTGATTGAGTTCTCGATGCAACTATTTATCATTAAGAAAATGAACATTCCAATTCTTGCGCCGATTAAAAATTATTTTGCGTTTGATCGGAGCTTTATAAAAAGTTTTTATGTTCTCATTATTCCTGTTGTGTTAAATGAATTTTTTTGGGCGCTTGGCACCATGCTCTATTCGGTTATGTACAAAACAACGGGTACCGAGGGGCAAGGAGCACAGCAAATTGCCGCCACCATGCAAAATATTTTTATCGTCATGGGAATGGCAGTTGGTAGTTCTTGTGCCATTATGATTTCCAATGCACTTGGTGCGGGAGAAATTGATAAAGCTGTCAAGTATTCCAGACAGTCAATTGTTACGGCGGTTGGTGTGAGCTTGGTGATGAGTGTTGTATTGTTTTTGGTTTCACCATTTATTATTGGTTTTTATAATGTGCCGGAATCCGTTAAGAATACGGCATTTGAAATTTGTATTGTTGTCTCGTTGGGTCTTGCACTGAAAACAATTAACTTTACAACGATAATTGGTGTGTTAAGAAGCGGTGGAGATACAAAATTTTGCTTGCTGATCGACGGCTTAACCGTTTGGTTTGTTGGGCTGCCTTGTTTATTTATTTGTAGTTATTGGTTGCAGTTGCCCATACAATTTTTGGTGGCTGTTACATATTCGGAAGAAATTGTAAAATTTTATTTTTGTTTGAAACGAACGTATAGCAATTGTTGGGCAAAGAGTTTAGTTAAAGATATGTAAAGGGGAATGGATATGCTCTGTAAAAAATGTAAAACTGCTTTACCAGAAAATGAGAAAGAATGCAAATATTGTGGAACAAAAACTGGATCTGGCAAAACAATTATCATGGTGTTATTGGCTCTGATATTAGTGGGTGTGGTGGTTGTTTTGGGTATGAGCTTTAGTGGCAAGAAGGGGAAACCAAATTCGCCAGAAGTTAGCACGGCTGTAGCAAACACGCCTGTTCCATCAACTATAAAAATTCCAAGTGCCACAACTGAAATTCCTGAATCAGAAAAATATACAACAGTGGCAACGCCTGCACCTGCACCTGTTTTTGAAGCGAATCTTTCGATGGACAGCGAAAAGGTTTGGGAAATGGTCAAAGATTTGAGTCTTGCCATTAACGAATATTTTGAAGGTTATGACGAGACCACAATTCTTGTGAGCCGAAACGGCTATTGCTACGATCTTCCTGCCAGCGAATATATAAGCCCGAGTCATTTGATGGAACTTACAGCGGCAAACCCAGCATATGCAAACGAGCAAGTTCTGTTTTTGTATGTTAAGCCAGTCGATTTAAGCACGTTCGGAAAGTTTGGGGCAGAAATCGGTACAGAGCTTACGCGCTATTGTGCCTATGAAACCCGAGAGGGTTTTGCCATTGCACGTGACGGTGAAAAAGTGGGAATCGTCCCTCGTGAAGATTTTCAAAAATTGATTGAGAATTATAAAGAAAGTGCAAATGCGGTACGTTTTGAGCACACCGATGAGGAATTTATCCAAATGCTTGAAGCAATCAACATTTATAAAGGCACAGATGTTGAATTCGATGTTAGATACTTGGTCGGTGACGACAGATTCGGTTTTGTTGTACTTTCGGAAGCGGGTACGCCACAGCTCGTAAAAGAATATATTTTGCAAGTAACAGATAAAGGATATGTAGTGGTTCTTGATAAGTTTGAGAAAGAGCACCAGTACCAAGAATATGTAAATCGTAGATTTCCGAACCTGTGTGTCGATATTTTTCCTAAGTTCAATCTAGGTTTTCATTTAAACTTTATTAAAGCAGATTTTGAGCCAATGATAAAAGATATGCGAGATGCAAAAATGATTGAAGAGGCAGACGGCAAAGCAACGTTTGCCACAGGAACCGAGAAGTTTGCATACTTTGAATTTGAAAGTGGCAAAAAACTCTTGGCGGTGCTCACCGATGACAAGGGCTGGATGCTGTTCCCTGTTGTGAACTATATTCAAGCAGAAGCGTATTTAAGCCAGTCGTCGCTTTCGGCACCTTACTTTATCATTAAACAGGAATAAAAGAAATGAGTAGACTTGAAAAATATCAACAACTTATCATTTTTGCAGCGATGCCGATTGGCTTATTGTTTGGGCGAATCGAGATTATAGAGCAGTATGCCGAAAATTTTGTAACTCCATTTTTGTTTGTCATGCTGTTTGGTGCTTTTTTGAACATTCCGCTCAAGGACTACCGCAATGCATTTGCCAATATCAAATTTTCGGCGACCACCGTTTTGATAAACTTTGTGTGGACTCCGATTTTGGTTTGGCTCTTGGGGAAGATGTTTCTATCTGGTTCACCGATTTTGCAAATTGGGTTTATCATGTTAATGGTTACGCCTTGCACGGACTGGTACTTGATATTTACCGGTGTGGCAAAGGGCAACGTTCCGTTGTCGGCAACTGTTTTGCCTGTTAATCTTGTTTTGCAAATTATACTGCTGCCGTTTTACCTTTTGATTTTTGGCGGTGCAACTGGTACTGTCAATATACAAGAAGTGCTGATGAGTATTACTGTCATGCTCTTTCTCCCTTTTTCGTTGGCCCAAATGGGGAAATTTCTATTAAATAAAATGCGAAGCGACGAGAGGCGAGATAAAGTATTTGCTGTATTTGGTTCTTCCCAGATCATGCTTCTTGCGATGGCGATTTTGGCAATGTTCGCCGCAAAGGGCAACAGTCTACTCGCAAATTTGAACGTGGTTGCTGTGCTACTCATACCGCTTGTCCTGTTTTATATTATCAATTTTATTTTGGTACAATTGGTGGGAAAAGGATTCAAGTATTCCTATGAGGACAAAGCCAGTTTGACATTCACAACCATTGCAAAAAATTCGCCAATGACACTGGGCGTGGCACTCCTAGCATTTCCCAATGAGCCGCTCATTCATTTGATTATGATTATTGAACCACTGATAGAGTTGCCGGCGATGATGCTCATTACGAGAGCATTGCTACTCATACGCAAGAATACCGAAAACGAGTTTCCTATTTAGAGGAGACTCGTTTTTTTGTATTCTCTCGCAACCGTATATTTTGTAGAACTTGCGAATAAGTATATACAAAAGATAGTTTTGCGTTTATGGAAATAGAAATTTTTATAAGGGGATAGCCATTTGAAAATAAAAAGTAAAATTACAAATATGTTTGACCTTCCCAAAGAGATTGTTATGAACTTGCCACTCATAACGATTACAGGAAGTGAAGAAATCGCAATCGAAAATTTTAAAGGCGTAATTGAATACACGCCCGAACGAATACGAATCAATACATCTTGTGGTGTGTTAAAAATTATGGGTCGGGGGCTGTTGCTAAAACAAGTGACATCCGAAAACATTTTGGTGACAGGCAATGTGGCAGGTCTTGAATATTTGCTATAAAGGAGAACGCTTATGATTTTGCAAATGTTAAATGGTGTAAGAGGATATGTTGTCATCGAAGTGAGCGGATTTTCTGTGGAGCGGTTTGTAAACTTGGCAACACGAAAAGGCGTGTATATTTGGGATTTGGAAAGCAGCGGAAGCTCTGTTCGTATGAAAGTATCGGCGAGGGGGTTTAAGGAGCTACATATTTGTGCAAGGAAAACAAAATGCAAAATTAAAATAGAGTCAAAACATGGTTATCCTTTTGTTGCGTTTAAATATAGAAAACGAAAGGTGCTAACTTATGGAGTGGTGCTTTTCCTCGGGCTAATTTATGTCATGTCCTCCTTTGTCTGGTTAATTGAAATTAACGGAAATGAACGAGTCGGCAACGAAGAAATTATGAATGCTCTTTCGGGTAATGGTTTAAAGGTTGGCGTGTTTAAAGCGAAAGCCGATATTGATTCGCTCGAAGAAGCACTGCTTGTGCAGTTTAAAGATTTGTCTTGGGTGGATATTTACATGAAAGGTACAAAAGTAACAGTTAGTGTTGCGGAAGTTTTACCAAGGCAAGAGCTGATTGACCGCCAATCGCCTGCCAATATCATTGCAAAAAAAGATGGGCTGATCATGAGCATTGCAACCAGTGCTGGCACACCCAAGGTGAAAGAGCATGATGTGGTAAAAAAAGGCGACTTGCTTGTTTCTAGTGAGCTGATAGTAAAAGAGGACGAAACGGGAACAATAAAGGAATACGTCAGGGCGAGGTCAGAAGTTTGGGGTAAAATGTATAACGAAATTGAGTTTACGGTACCATTTGAGTATACAGAAAAGGAGTACACTGGCGAAATTTATAAGGGATACTCCATAAATGTGATAAATAAAAATTTAAATCTCATAAAGCCTAGCAAAAACTATGCCAACTATGATAAAATAACTTCAAGAAAGCAGCTTAAGTTTGGCGAGAACTATCCGTTGCCTATTATTATTTCCACGGAGGACTACCGAGAGTTTAAACCGATTAAAAAAATCTACAGCGAAGAGCAAGCAAAACAGATTGCTGAAAAAATAATTAACAACAGGGTCATTAGAGAGTTTGAGTTTGAAGCAGATATTTATGATAAGCAAATAGAATTTGTAAGTGACGGAAAAAGCCTTTTGGTCAAGGCATTAATTACAAGCTTTGAACGAATTGATGAGCTGCAAGAATTTACGCCCGAAGTACAGGAAGTGCCAGTACCAGAACCACCAGTAAACGAATGAAGGAGACAATCAATTTGAGCGAGAACAGAATACAACTTGAGATACGCAAAGAAATAATCGGAAACGTTTTTGGTAAGCTTGATGAGAATATTAGAATTATCGAAAGAGCCTTTGCCGTAAGCATTGTAAACCGTGGCGACAGTATCATCATTACGGGAGTTGAACATGTTTTAAAAGCTGAGAAGGTACTAAAAAAACTTGTGGTTTTTGCAGAGAAGGGCGAGTTAATCACCGAACAAAACGTAAACTACATGATTGCTTCTGTTGAAGATGTGACTTTTAGTGAAGTTGAAAAAATCAATGACGACCATATTTGTATGACGGTAACAGGAAAAGCACTCAAACCAAAAACGTTGGGGCAA
>JAVBKL010000115.1:0-7632 GCA_031554055.1 Eubacteriales bacterium
CACAATAGCAATTACTATAACTTCTCAAACCATGGAGGACACGGAATGGAAAAAATATTTAACAGCGTAACAGGGCTTGCCATCGCCTGTGCTTGCAAAGGATATAAATTCATCGCCTGTATGTCAAAGGGCAACTCCATCGAACGTGCTCGCATGATGAAAGCCTTGGGTGCGGAAATTATTCTGGTTGACCAAATGCCAGACTCACCAAGAGGACAAGTTTCTGGCAAGGACTTGGCTCTTGTTGAGATACGTGCTAGGGAAATTGCAAAAGAGCGAAACACTTTTCGTGCAGACCAGTTTAATCTGGTTGCTTGTAACAACGCCCACGAACTTTATACTGCGGAAGAAATGTGGTTCCAGACAGATGGAGCAATCGATGCGTTTGTAGATTTTGTTGGTAGTGGCAGTACCTTGGAATTTTTGCGGGGTTCTCCGCTAGTGCCAATGTGTGTGCGGCTCTTAAGTTGCTTGCTGGGACAGAAAAGGGAAAAAATATTGTGCGACACTGAATGACAGTGGATTGAAATATTTGAGCACTGATTTGTTTGAAGAGATCTAAACACAAACAAAACTCCGAAGGTGGTGTTATCATATTTGAGTTTAAAGCGACAGAACATTTAAAAGATGGCGAGATTTATCTGAAACTAGCAAGGACGATTTCCGCTTTAGTTGCTAAAGTAGGTGTCCCTGTATATGCATTTAATATTTGTTTAATCCATTCAGATATAGTTGTTGGAGAAATCAATTTGAGAATCGGCGACAATTTAAATATATTTTACAATGGCAATATTGGATACGAGGTTGTCCCAGCACACAGAGGCAATCACTATGCCTTAAAAGCTAGTAAACTTCTTTTGCCCTTTGCCAAGCAACATGGCTTGCAAACACTAGCCATAACTTGCAATCCTGATAATTTTGCCTCAAGACGTATCTGCGAGTTGTTGGACGCTAAATTGCTCCAAATTGTTGATTTGCCGCAAGATAACGATCTATATCTAGAGGGCGAACAGCAAAAGTGTATATACAGTATTGATTTATAGAGTAAAAAACGCGTTTGCTTTATGATGAAAAGAGGATGACAATACAAAGGCGGTGAGAATGAATGCCAGAGATAACAAGATTTTACGGAATAGTAATCAAAATATTTTTCTCGAGAGAACGCATTCCTCCTCATTTTCATGCTGTTTATGGTGAGTATAATGGAATATTTGATATTAATACCCTAGAAATGCTAGAGGGTGATATGCCAAGCAAAGCTCAAATGTTAATACGAGAATGGGCAGAAGCTTACAAGTATGATATAATGAAAATGTGGGATACTAAAATATTAAAGAAATTGCCGCCCCTAGAATAGTGGACGGTTTGCAAAGAAAGGTGGCTGCTTATGGGTCTATCAATCAAAGTTAAAGCGGTTGCTCCACTTCGTAATATGCAACTCTTAGTAGAATTTGAGAATGGCGTTGCAAAGATTTATGACGTCAAACAATTATTAACTGATTTTCCAATTTATAAGGAACTAGAAAACGAGTCTATTTTTAATCTTGTTCAAGTAGATTGCGGCGGTTATGCTGTTGCATGGAATGAAGAAATAGACATTTCAGAATGTGAGTTGTGGGACAACGGTGTAGACGTTCAAATGCCACAACTTGCTGCAAACTAATCCGCACAACAAAAAATCCGAACCATTCCCCATCGGGAAACAGTTCGGATTTTTTTATGCGGATAACAGGATTTGAACCTGCACCGAGTTGCCCCGACTGGTACCTGAAACCAGCGCGTCTGCCGTTCCGCCATATCCGCCTATTGTGAATGAGAGTCTCCCCTTCACCCACAACGTATTTTAACTAAAATAATTTCATTTGTCAAATGTTTTTCTTAACTGCAACCAGTGGTCGTTCCGCATTCGGTGCAAACCTTGCAAGTGCCGTTCTTCACCATTTTTGTACTTCTGCAGCTTGGACAAAGTTCGCCGTGAATAAAGTCCTTTGCGGTGTACTTTGTTTTGTCAATAATCTTTGTTGGCTCCACAGTTGCATTTGCAGATTTTATTTCAACAGCAAGTTTTAATTCGTCTGGCTCTGGTTTCACTTGGCAATAATTATAATTTCCAAGTTCGATGTCAATAATTTTGCTGATTAAATCAGAAATCGAGTCAACATATTTTATGTATGGGTGTCCTGTAACAAAGCCGCTTGGCTCATATTTTTGCCCACGGTACATTTTCGCAATATCTTCTGACGGCACGCCATATTGAAGCATCTCGGAAATGGTTGTTGACATACTATCGAGCAAGCCTTTTGTAAGTGAACCTTGGCGTCCCGAGGACACATAGATTTCGCCAAGTTTTCCATCTGTATAAAAAGATGTGGTGATGTATAATTTTAGTCCGTCAATTGCTGCTTCGTGAACACGTGCCGTTCTGATTCCGCTTGGCTTCACTCGCAAAGGCTTACGAACAATCATGTTTTTGTTGATGTACTCGATGAGTTCGTCATAGCTTAAATCCGTGAACTTACGTTCTGTGTTCTCTTCTGTCGCACTGTTAAGCGGTTGGCAAGCCTTGCAGCCATCTCGATAAAGTGCAATCGCTTTTACGCCGAGTTCCCAAGACAATCTGTAGATTTCTTTTATATCTTCAATGGTTGCTTCTTTTGGCAAGTTTACGGTTTTACTGATGGCACCTGTTACATGAGGGGTTAACGCACCCATCATTTTTACGTGACCTTCGGGGCTTATAAATCTCTTGCCTGTGCCACATCTGTTTGCTGTATCAAAAACTTTATAGTGTTCCGCTTTCAGATGTGGAGCACCCTCGATTTTTCCGTCTACGAGTACGTCCAAGTCATTTTTACGCATCACATATTCAACAATTTCTTTTGTTTGTTTCTCATTGTAGCCAAGTCTATGGAGTGCTTCTGGAATCGTTGGGTTTACAATTTCCATATAACCGCCGCCAACTAGCTTTTTAAATGCTACATGGCTAAAATACGGCTCGGACGAGGTTGTTGCACAGTCCATTGCAAAAGCGATTGTTCCAGTTGGAGCAAGCACAGTCACTTGTGCATTTCTAAATCCGTATAGATTTCCCGAAATAATGGTATCGTTCCAAACATCTTTGATACAACGTGAAACATTTGAAAACCCAAGGTCTTTCAAAACCCCATGATTGATTCTCATTGGCTCATACGGCATGTCTTCGAGCATTAAATCAACATGGTCATAACGAGCCACTCGTGCATGGTTTCTAATCACACGACTCATGTGCTCTTTGTTAAGTTCATATTTTGCAAAAGGCCCAATTTTTTCTGCCATCAAAGCAGATATGTAATAAGAGTAGCCTGTCATGATGCTTGTGAGTGACGCCGCTATCGTGCGAGCTTCTTCCGAATCATACGGAAGGGCAAGCTGCATAAACAAGGTGCCAAGGTTTGTTAGACCAAGACCTGTTGTTCTAAACATAAATGACTTTCTCGCAATATCTTTGGTTGGGAACTGTCCCCAGTGAATCGTCGATTCCAAAACAAGCTGAATCATTTTAATTGCACTTAAATATCCATCTATGTCAAATGTACGACTTGTTGCGTCATAAAATTTCGAAATGTTAATGCTTGCAAGGTTACAAGCCGTATCGTCCAAGAACATATACTCCGAACAAGGATTAGAAGCGTTGATGCGGTTGTGTTGTGCATTGTATTCACCATCTTCGCCAGATGGACAAGTATGCCAAGCGTTAATCGTATCATCAAACTGAACACCGGGGTCGCCGCAACGCCATGCCGCATATGCCGTATTGTTCCAAAGCTCTTGCACGGAAATTTCTGCGTCAGCACTTGGGTCGATTCTTCCTGTGGTTTCCCATTTTGAATCAGGCACATTAATTAAGTTCATAAAAGAGTTTGGCACCCTGATTGAATTGTTTGCATTTTGTCCTGAAACCGTTTCATAGGCTTCGCCGTCGATTGAAGTTGGGTAGCCCATTTTTCCAAGAGCAACCACTTTGTCCTCTTCTTTTGATTTCCACATGATGTAATCATTAATTTCTGGATGATCGAGGTTTAAGATATTCATTTTTGCGGCACGACGGGTGGTACCGCCCGATTTAATCGCTCCAGCGTTTCTGTCGGAAACCTTTAAAAAGCTAAGAAGCCCCGAAGATTTTCCACCGCCTGATAAAAATTCATTTTTCGCACGGATTGACGACCAGTTGCTACCCACGCCCGAACCATATTTAAACAACAATGTTTCCGTTGTAATTTGGTCGGTCAAAGATTTTTCGCCAAGAAGTGCATCCGCAACGCTAATAATAAAACAAGCGGAGCCTTGTGTTCTTGTGTAAGAGTCCACAGCTTGTACAACTTCCATTGACTCTTCATCATAATAATAATGACCCTGTGCGGAACCTGTAATGCCGTAAGCGGATTTCAAACCTGTGTTAAACCACTGTGGGCTGTTGGGTGCCCAAATTTGAGCAAGCAACATATAAACCAATTCATCATAAACAATTTTTTTCTGGTCTTCATTGATGAGCACTTCATCATAAAGTGCATCGGTCCAAAATGAAACCATTCTATGTGCAAGTTGCTTCATGGAATATTCAATGCCACGCTCGTTATTTACGCCTTTTTTTCTAAAATACTTGCTGGCAATAATATCGCAGGCACTTTGCGAATAATCTTCTGGAAACTCTAGGTTTTCCATATCTGTAATCAGTTTCCCTGTTGAATAGTTTTTTAATTTAACGTCAACAGTTTTCCAGTTAAATAAATCATAGACATTGAGCTCTGGCTTGTTTTCAAGCTCCTTTGTGAAATGCCTAAAGATTTTACTATCTAATGTCATTTCCTTATCCTCCTCGATAGTATCCTTACTAAACACATACCATTCTATCACCGTTTATTCTGCCATGCAATTGGAAAAATATATAACGTATAAAAATTTGGTAATAATCAAAAATAAGATAAACATAGCTTTGCACTTTCTGGAGGTAGTTAAAATGATAAATATAGGTGTTATCGGCAAAAACGAAGCAACTCAGATCATAAATACCTTAAATGATTTATTTTATTATTTGGAAACTCCGATATATAGTATTGAAAACCTTTACGAAGTAGGGCATAATAGTAAAAGACATTATGAAATTCTCATTATCAATGAAGATAGTGATTTGACAGAACAACTTTTAAAAGATGATTTTGTGGCGGACTATATTATTTTAAACGCAGACAATAAAAATTTATTTGGATATTTGGGCGGCAGAACCGGAACGCTTATCACTTACGGCTTTTGTGGAAAATCTTGCGTCACAGCTTCAAGCATTGTGGACGGTGTTTACAAAACAGTGCAGCTTTGCGTGCAAAGAAGCCTACCAACCATAGACGGACAAACCATTGATGAACAAGAGTTCCCCATTAGCATACAAAACTTAGGACAAAATATTTATTCAATCCTCGCAGCGATTACGGCGGCACTTGTGGCAGGGCTATCGACAGAAAAAATTGCAAACTAAAAATTGCAAACCTAACAAGCCTGTTCTAAAAAATTGCTCTTGAACATAAAAATATAAAATAACAAAAGAAACAAATGAAGGGAGTTATTTCAATGAATGAAGAAGTTATAAAAAACAATACAACCGTATTATTAGGAACAGTTGCATCAGATTTTACACTGAGCCACGAGGTGTATAGCGAGGGTTTTTATACTTTTAACTTAGAAGTTTCACGCCTTAGCCAGACTTCAGACATTTTACCCATTACCATTTCCGAGCGGCTACTTGACGAGGCTCTAAAAATTGGTACAAAAGTGAAAATTGTTGGTCAAGTTCGCTCGTACAATAATTTTAACGAAGCCACCAGACGAAACAAATTGATTTTAACTTTATTTGCCCGTGACATAGAAATCCTTGACGAGCTTCCAACAAATAACCCAAACGACATTTTCTTAAACGGTTATTTGTGCAAGCCGCCTATTTATCGGGTCACGCCTTTTGGTCGTGAAATTGCAGATATTCTCATCGCCGTAAACCGCTCATATAATAAATCGGACTACATACCATGCATCGCTTGGGGACGCAACGCAAGATTTGCAGGAAAACTCGCTGTTGGCAATAACGTAAAAATTTGGGGCAGAATGCAAAGCCGTGATTATCAAAAAACACTGGATACAGGCGAAGTTCAGGAGAAAACTGCCTATGAAATTTCTGTTTCAAAGCTTGAACTTGTGCAAGAACCTAGTTTAGATTAATCTGGACGAAGAGTTGTTTTAAAATTTAACAATCATGAAATTCCTAAATCTTGACAAGCAGTCAAACTTTAAGTATTATTACATGGTTTACTGTTTTGATAGGAGGGATATTTATGAAATTAGATTTATTTGTTGAATATGAACACAAAAAAGTTGATTACAAGCAGCTTTCAGAAACTGCTAAACAAATTTGGAAAGACCAGGGTCAAAAAGTCAAAGACCTAACCAGCATGGAACTGTATTTTAAACCAGAAGAAAACAAATGCTATTACATATTTAACGGTGAAGAAAACGGATTTTTTGTGGTATAAGTTTTTAATTACAAAAACTTCGCAGAGTGTATTTAAAGGTGCTATATTTGGCGACCTCTTAAATACACTCTTTGTTTTTTCGTCAAAATCTTTATAAATTATTAAATATGTGATATACTTGTTAAAAATTCATTACGGAGGTTTGATATGCAGAGAAAAAACCGAATAGGACTTTTAATTGCTATCATCGTATCAGTTGTAGCAATATCTATTTTCCTAATCAGCAAGTATATGCCGAACTTTGATAAAACCAGCTTTCGTGATGCCATGAGCCTTGGCAACGAGAAAATTTATTTTATGCTAGAAGACAAAGTTTTGCTTGATGTGTCCTCCCCTGTTATGGAAGACAGCGGGCTGTATATTCCCGTGGATTTTATAAAAGAATATCTTGATCCATACATCTTCTGGGATTCCAAAGCGGACAGGCTCTCCATTACCACCGACAACAAAGTAATCCGAATGAGTACCGAAAAACTAGAATACTATGTGAACAACAAACCTATGTCACTGAATTTACCTGTTCACAAAATAGACGGACAAGCCTATATGCCTTACGATTTTGTTAAAACACTTTACAATGTAACCATTGACTACAGTGAAAATACAAAGCTTGCCCTCGTAAATTTGAACGAACAACCAACCATCACAGCAACCGTGGCAACAAAAAAAGCAACCACTCGTTTTGCGCCCGACATCAAAAGCCCCATCATTAAAGAGCTTACAGACGGCGAAACCGTTACGTTATTTGAAAGCATTGACCCAACAAGTAAATTTACAAAAATCAGAACGTCAGACGGAGCACTTGGATATATCCATACCAAAGATATTTTCCTCGAGACAAAAATTCCTGTTCCACTTAAAACCGTGGAACCCAAAATCGTTCCAGAAAACAATTTTGATGACAAACTCGTTTTGTTGTGGGATTTAATCACAACGGCGGATGCCAATAGCAACCCGAACCGCCGCATCAAACACAAAGGCGTTGATGTGCTCTCCCCCACTTGGTTTTCATTTGATGCGGACAAGCTCAATGGAGATCTTATAAACATCGCCGACAAAGGATATGTGGATTGGGCAC
>JAVBKL010000039.1:0-16862 GCA_031554055.1 Eubacteriales bacterium
TATTTCAAAAAAATGAACGACGCCATTGTCCACCATCAAAAAGCTACTGAACAAAACCCACCAAGGGAAGTTCAGTTGATGCGTGCCATGAAGGCTTTCTTGCCTGAGGATAAGCACCAAGGTTGCGAGCGTGCCATTGAAATGATGTTGCTTATGGGGACTTATGAGAGCATACAGAAAGATCTTGGTGGACAGAAGAACTTGCGACCACAGGCAAAAAACGTCACGGTGCAAAACTCAATACACCCAGACGGAATTTATGATGTTGACGAGAGCTGTGTAAAGAACAAGCAAAATCCGCAGAGCATGATGATGGCAATGATGCTGGGAATGGGCATGATGGCAAAATAAAAAGGGGCCTAGGCCCCTTTTTGCATGTACATTATAAACTTGCAACACGGATTGCGGCTTGTACAACAGACCTTGTAAAAGGCTTTGACAAGTATCCAAGAGCACCAAGCTCAATGGCTTCCATTTGCGTTTTTGATTTATCAACGGAAGTTACAAATATCGCCTTTACATCGGGACATTGAGCACGAATTTTCTTTAAGCACTCAATTCCGTTTAAAACAGGCATGGTTACATCCAAAAAAATTAAATCAGGTTTGTTTTGTATATACAAATCATAGCCTTCAAGACCGTTTGCACCTTCTGCAATAATTTCGTGTCCAAGATCTTGCAAAATAGATTTAAGGTTTTGTCGTGCTATCATGGAATCGTCAACAACAACTAATCTAGCCATATTTTATCCTCCAAACTTTATCATTATGATTCGCAATTATAATTGTGCAAACACAACATTAATAGCACCAAAATCAGTAGTCAGTGGCAGAACTTGCGGGTTCTTAAGTGTCTTCTCGGCGTAGAAACTAGGCACCATCAGTTCATAGTCTAAAAGATATTTTCTTTCGAGCACACCGACAAAAACTCCGGCTGTCACATTGATTAACTCTTTAAGTGCATCTTGGCATTCGTCATCAAAATTATAAAGGGTCATCTTGCTGTATCTTTCGGCAATTTGCATAAGCGTTTCACGGCTCGCACAATATCCAACGATCATGTCGGTTTTTTCGGCACATTTTGCCCCAACAAAAATACTAAAGGTCTCTTCTTCGGTGGTATAGCTCTTATTAAGAATCAAGTTAGCATCAACATTTTGCATAATTTGATTTACAAACTGTGCGACATACTCGTAAAACGGAGTATCAAGGGGTACGTTGGCCAGTTTCTCAAGGCAGGTTCTAATATCCGAATCAATTATCTTTAAGTAATCCTGTTCACTTAAGTTGTAATGCATTTTAAATTCTTGCAAATGTTCAACCGCTTTTTCACGTGGAATTATATCTGTGCGTGAAAGCACCTCGATCATGATCGAATCACTTCTTGATTGAAGTTTCAACAATGAAAAAACTTGACCCTGTGTGACGAAACCTTCGTACACAGCCAAATCTTCAAAATAATCACTTTCGGTTGCAATGCTGTTATACTTTGCAACATCTTCTTTTGACATAAGGCCTTGCTCTTCTGCCAAATAAAGAAGACGTGGTTTTGTATATGCCTTTGTTTTCATTATCTCTTTTACCTGTGGCTTGGTTATTAGACCCTTTTCAAGCAAGTACTGGGTAAAGGTTTGTATTAACACGTTAACACCCCTCATTTATTTCTCGTTTTGTTTGAAAATTATTTATCTACCTATAGTATACACTATATAATTTTTTTTTCAACAAATAACTTCGTTTTTATACTGGAAATTTTGCGGATCCTCATGCTATACTAGAAGCAAGTAAACAGGCGGTTGCAAGTCCTCTCTTATCCTGTCACAAAAAGAGAGGACAGTTTTTTAATAATCCGTTATGCTGTTTTTGAGAGGAGGAGATCTTATGGATTGGTTTTTGCAAATGAAACAGGCACTTGAATATATTGAAAACAACCTTTCCGGTGAAATAGACAACAAGGAATTATCGCAGATTACGTTGTGTTCGCCGTATCATTTTCAAAGAGTGTTTTCCTATATGTCAGGGGTTACGTTATCAGAGTATGTACGCCGCAGACGATTGGCATCAGCCGCATTTGAATTGCAAAACAGTGACATTAAAGTGATTGACCTTGCATTAAAGTATGGCTATGATTCACCGACAGCGTTTAACCGTGCGTTTCGAAATATGCACGGCGTGGCACCCAATGCCGCACGTGAACAAGGGGTTATACTCAAAGCCTATCCACCGATTTCCTTTCATATTTCGATTAAAGGAGCGGTAGAAATGGATTATAAAATTGTAGACAAAGAAAGTTTTAGGGCAGTAGGCATTAGGTTGCATACCACAATGGAAAACGAAGAAGGGTTCTCAAAGGTCCCAGCTTTTTGGGGCGAGAACACGCAAAACGGCAATCTCATGAAGGTTGCACAGTTAATGAACAAAGAACCATTTGGTCTTTTGGGCGTGAGTGTTTGCAATGAAACAGGCAACGAAATGTGGAACAACAGCGAATTTGATTATTACATTGCGGCATCAACAGATCAAGCAATACCAGTTGGCATGGAAGAAGTAATCATTCCAGCGGCGACATGGGCGGTGTTTGAGTGTATTGGGCCTGTGCATTTGGTGCTTCAAGATTTTCACAAGAGAATTGTAACAGAATGGCTCCCAACATCTGGTTATGAATATGCGTATGCACCAGATATTGAGGTTTATTTGGGTGAGGATCCAACCACACCAGATTACAAAACGCAAGTTTGGCTTCCAGTGAAAAAGAAGGCATAGTTTGAATTTACAGTTAAGACATGAGAAGGCAAAGCCTCTCTGGTGCGGTTACGCATTGGGGAGGCTTTTTCTGTGCAGAATTTCGTTTTGTTTTATGGAATTGGGCAAAAAGGTGTGTTATAATCCTAGAAAATGCAGGGTGGTGAAAATGAACAATGGATTTTATAAATGAAATTAAAAATTACGCCCCTAATAACAACCAAGAATTGCAAGACAAAAAGGTCTTTGTTGAGTATATGCAATTGTTTCCGCATAACATATTGCTGCGAGAGAACGAAATTGCTCACATAACCAGTTCTGGCTTCATTGTCAATAAATCTTTGAGCAAGATGTTGATGATCCATCACAATATCAGAAATGCTTGGGGTTGGACAGGTGGACACGCCGACGGAAACCAAAATCTTTTGGACGTGGCAATCCGAGAAGCAACGGAAGAAACGGGCGTAGGGGTAAAACCACTATCGAGTGATATTGCATCTATAGATATATTGACGGTTTCAGGGCATACCAAAAAAGGTGTTTATGTAAACAGCCACTTGCATCTTTCGGTTTCGTATATATTGATTGCAGACGAAGAAGATGCATTAACCATAAAGCCAGACGAAAATAGTGGTGTGGAATGGTTTGAGGTTGAACGGCTGAATGAAGATTATTTTTCTGCTAGAGATGTTTACCTGTATGCAAAACATTTGCAGCGAGCAAAAGAATGGATAGGAGAAAATTCTAGTTATAGAACAAGCAACATTGTCAGAGGTAGATTTCATTATCCAACGGGGGATTTCTGCTATTCTACAGATAAAAATAAAAAAGTACTAAAAACTATAAGGGCAGCACACATTTTTCAATCATAGCAATCCAGTTCAATAAAATAAAAGGCTGTTATGTTATGCTTCTCTTGGAGATGATTACAAAAAGAGAGATAGAGTAGTTTAGAAAATTTAACGGACAAAGGAGAAAACTTGTGTCGAGAGTATATTTTTATGGAAAGCAAATTTTATTTTATTTAGTCGTAATTGTCTACATTTTATTGATGGCGAAGATTTTGCTATTCAAATACGTTTCACCGCTTGAACTTTTTAATGCAGAGCGAATGGTAACCAGAAACTTTAATTTAATTCCCTTTCAAACAATTTCTCAATATTCTTTTGGGGCTCATTTTAATATTTGGATTACCCTGATGAATGTTGCTGGCAATGTGATTGTGTTTGTGCCACTTGGCATCTATATGCAAATGTTTCTTAGGAATAAAAGGTTTTTGCGGAGCGTCGCTTTCGTGTGTGTAATTAGTTTATGTGTCGAAGCCGTGCAATATATCTTTGGAATCGGTGCGGCGGACATAGATGATATTATTTTAAATACAATCGGCGGTTTGCTCGGCGTTCTCTTTTACAAAATCGTTTATATGGTGCTGAAAGACGAGAACAAAACAAAAACGGTAATCACTTTTCTTTTCTACTTGGCTGGTTTAAGTTTTTTTTGTTTTATTCAATATCTTCAATTATCAGGATTCGCAGTCAGGTTATTTTAAAAAGAGAATCTCTACAGAAAAAGAAGGTTGGCAGGAACAATGGATAGAGTGATTCCGATTTTACCTTGCCCAAAAAATTATCGAGTTGAAATCGCTGATAGAAGCAAATCATGAAAAATCAGAAGAGTGGGCAAACATATCCCGCAAGTATGAGGAACTGATAGGATAAGTAAAACATTAAAACGATGGAGTTGTTAATATGGTTAGCGTAATTATTCCTACCTATAATAGAGCGGCATATATCGTGAAATCAATTGAGAGTGTGCTGGCTCAAACTTACCAAGACATCGAAATCATCGTTGTGGACGATGCCTCAACTGATGACACTGGTGCCAGAATTTTTGAATTGTCACACCCAAAGGTTAAGTATTTTTGTAATGATAAAAATCGTGGTTGCTCCTATACGAGAAACAGGGGAGTTGCAGAAGCAGCGGGAGAGTACATTGCTTTTCAAGACAGTGACGACCTTTGGCTACCAGAGAAACTTGCTTTGCAAATGGATAAACTACTAAAGGATCAAACCGACATGTGCTTTTGTGCGTTCAAAACGTCTACGAATGTTCATCCAAACGAAGAGAGTGCCAAAGAAATTTTTAAGCGTGAGCCTGATTTATTCACTTGTTTGTTATGCGTTCAGTTGATCGGCACACCCACTATTTTATGCAAAAGAGAATGTTTTTTGAATTTGGGTGGGTTTGATGAAAGTATTTATGCGTTTGAAGATTATGACTTTTCACTCAGATTTTCAGAAAAATATAAAATTTCATATATAGAAAAACCACTGGTGAATGTAAGAGCGGTGGATAACGGTATAAACACCAACTACGATGAGATTCTGCGGGTACGCTGTATGCTTTTAAAAAGATATATTGAGCAACTGCTTAATAGAAATCTGTTTGGTGGTTTTTTAGACACTGTTTTTCGTATAGAAAAACGTTGCAGCCCTGAAGCTCGAATGCGTGAATTGAATGCTTTGAATTTATTTATTCAAGAATACGAAGAAGCCAATCTTGATGCCGACAATCTATAGGAAGAGGTGAAATCGAGGACACAAGTCTAGTGTGTGCTTGTACCGTTGGCACGTAAAAATTGCATTTTAGCACCAACACAAAATATATATTTGTTTTGTGTTGTGACGTATATATTTATATAGTACAATGGGAACTACGGGTACGGCCATTAATTAAAAAAACAAGCCAAGGGGATTATGCCATGTACGAATGGTCAGAAGATTTGGTTACCGGCGTAGAGGTAGTGGATAACCAACACAAAAAAATTATTGAGAAAATCAATAACCTTTTGGATCTTTGCGAAAAGGGCGTTGACGGTGCAGAAATTGATAGTATTCTTGATTTCTTAGCCGATTATGTGACAACTCATTTTATGTTTGAAGAAAAATTGATGGTGCAAACGACCTATCCTACATATGAAGAACATAAGAGAGAGCACATCGAGTTTCTGAATATGTTTCTGCAAATGCGTAGACAGTATGCCAATTGGGGCATTTCTGTTGCCGTTGTGGAGGAGATAAAGAATAAGCTGGTGGACTGGCTTTTAAAACATATCCTTGGTAGTGACAAAACTTTTGCCATTTATTATCGCACGTATAAGTAGCCAACGAAGCCAGTTTCTTGGCTTTTTGTGTATGCAAAAGACGAAAACTATACTTTGGGGGTGTAATGAAATGGAAATAGCTTACTCGAAAATGATGCAAGATTTTCTTTCATATTCAGAGCCATTGATAGATCAAGTTGACGAGCTATCACAAGAAGATGCGGTGAACTTGTACGCAAGGATTGGAATCCTGGCAAAACATGCCACCACAAATATTACCGAGATTGACCCCGAGCTTCGCGTTAGGCTGTGTGATGGACAAGATAAAGTTTTGGAGCGTATTATTGACACAAATGTTCAGGGGTATGTAGACATATATGGTGTTTACACGCCAGCTATACATATTTATAGAAGATGGGTAAACGAGGAACTTATGAAAGACAAGGGGCTGATGGGCTATATGTTGGCGAAAGAGTTACATGCTCACCCAGTTATGATGTTTGGTACAAACGCTGCCGAATATCCCTATGTAGAACTTTTAGCAGAACTAGAAGTTCTCTACACCACCGCCCAGCCAGGCACGCCTGATGTGTATTTTGAACATCTGTGCAACGAATATCCTAAAATGGATATACTTATTCTGCACGCGATGTATGCCCAAACAATGGAATATCTTGAGGTGTACCGAAAACTGCGTGCGGATGGCAAAGTGTACTGTGGTCTTGATATGAACAGCTATTGGATGGGAAAAACAAGTTGGGATTCGGTGCAAGCGGTGCAGTTTGCCAAACAATGCGATATCATCGCCACATCATGCCGTTCCCTACGAGACACATTGAATCGCAGACCAGATGTGCACTTTCCTTGTCGATGGATGCCAAATGGTTTTTTTAACCCAACCAATATACCGATTCAAGCAGATGCAGATAGCAAGAAGGACATTATACTGACTGTGGGAAGAATTGGCTCGTCGCAGAAAAACAACGGCGAGCTACTGCTGGCGTTTGCCCAAGTTTGTGACATTCTAACGGAATGGCAGTTGCATCTGGTGGGGGCGATAGAGCCTAATTTTGAACCCGTTATTGCTCGGTATTTTCAGGCGTTTCCTCAATTAAAGGGCAGAGTCATTTTTACTGGTGCCATTGCCGACAAGACAGAGCTAAATAAAGAGTATGCGCAAGCAAAATTGTTTGCTCTAACTTCTAAGATGGAGGGTGGGGCTCCTAATGTGTATGCAGAAGCACTGTTCCATGGATGCATGTTTGTTACTTCAGACATTGATGCGGCTGATGATATTACGAATTTCGGTGCTTTAGGTGAAAAATATAAATTGGGAGACATAGATGCGCTTGCTGATGCCTTGCTTAAACTGGCTACAAAGAGCCGTAAAGCCGATTTTCAGGAACACATCCCCAAAGCACTTGCTTATGCACATAAGTATTATGACTGGAATCGCAATGCGAAAAAACTTGCCTATATGCTGCATAATTGATTTTTTGGCGATGCAAAAATCTGTTGTTTGAGGTATAAAAGCTTACTTTGAGAACACGGATAAAAGGTCTCGCTCGCAAAATGATTTGTTTTTTAAAATCACAAATAATGTATGACATTGTCATTGGTCGTGTAATCATTTAGCACGTTGCATCAAGAAAAACCTTTTGCAATAGCTTATATTGTTTAGAGGGAGATGAGACAATGAAAAATCAAAAGTCGGTATTTAGTTCGCTTGAAATGATTGAGAACCGAATTTCAGATAAATTGACAGTTGAGATGATTGCAAGTAGCATCTACTTTTCTAAATATCACTATGGGCGACTGTTTAGAGAAATTGTGGGCGACACTGTGATGGAATACGTAACCAAGCGGCGGCTGACCCTTGCCGGTGAGGAGCTTATCAAAACCAATTCAACAGTTCTTGATATAGCGCTGAAATTCGGATACGATACCCACGAGGGCTTTACACGAAGTTTTAAGTCGTACATGGGCGTTACGCCAACGGAATACCGAAAATACAACCTCACTGCCATCTCCCAAAAAACAGTAAAGGGGAAATGTATGATGACGTATTCAAAAATTACTGACGAAATGATTCGAGAACTTAACAATTTCATAGCAAATGCAAGAGAGCTTGCCGAAGCGGCGAGAAAAAAAGAGGTGCTGGAATATGCTCCAGTTTGGAATACAATTGCCGATGCCACCGATGCTTATGCTGAAAGAGTAAAAGATGTATTGGAACGGATTTACAATATGGCAGAACGTCCAGACGAAATCATAAACCGATTCACAATCATTAAAACTGTCGAGGATATTGCGTTTGGGTCAAACCTTTTGGCTCTTAATGTAGGGCTTATGGTATCAAGAGGACAACCCGAGCAAATGCAAATGAAGTGGCATATGTATGAAAAATATGCGGAGTTGGCACAGGCTTCTTTGCTTAAAGTGTCAAAAGTGGCTCAATTTTTAAATGAACTATCATTGCTCATATTTAAGGATATGCGAAAATCCGCAGCCGAAAAAATTCAAGCCGTGATTGAAAAAGGCAACGCAGCTTATGAGTGCATAAACGGATATGACTACATTAAGATTGAAGTAAAAAATGTGGTGCATGGAATTTCTGAATTATCGCTTGCAGACATTTCGGTATCGCATCTTGAGGGTTATTTGTTTAGGCTAAACATCATCTCATTTGCCGCCGATATGGACGTGTTGCGTAGCCCAAATAACAAAGCGGTTTTTGATAAAATGACAGCGTTTAAAGAAAGTCTTTGCGAAGCACTAGAATTTTTCCAATCACTCATTCTGCCAGAGCACGACCAGGTCATAGAAAACGACATACGCAAGCAGTTTATGGACATGGCGTTCCAAGGAAATATCTTGCTGTTTTACACAAGGGGCGAAATTTCTAATGAGAAATTGGGCTGTGTTCTTGATGCAGAGCAAAAATCCTCGTTCAATGAAATTTGCGGCAAGATAAACAACTTCATCAGTTTTGCTCATGAGGCAACCGAAAAAACAGCGTATCAAGAAATTGCGAATAGACTTTATGAAATAAACGCTGACTTAACGGTGCAAGCCGATTTATTGAAGGAACAGGGCGGAGCAGTTAGATTTTTGGCTGGGGAGTTTAAGCAATTTGGGGACAGAGTAATGAATTTTGTAGAAGGATAATCGAAAGCCACTTGTGACCACTTTGGTTGCGGGTGGCATTTATAGTTTGGTAAAAAGATGTAAAAGAAAATAAATTGTGGTATAATTTTACATAGTGCACAGAAATGAATCGAGCAAACATTATCATGGCAAATCAGGGAGAAGATTGAAAATGCATCAACGAATAAAACCTTTGGTTACTGCAATTTGTCTTGTATTCATTTTTGCAGGTTGTACGAAAAACATAGATAACATTGGAAGTAGCACCACAACTATACCAGCCTTGAAAGAAGTTACTGAAAATAATAATATGGTATCGACACCTTATGACAATTGTCTTGATTTAAAGGAGTATTTTCAAGGAATAAGCGGTTGTGCTGTTATCTATGATGAAAATAAAAATATTTACAATTTCTACAACCAAGAGTTGACAGAGAAACGTTCGTCACCTCTTTCTACTTTTAAGATTATATCAACGCTAATCGGGTTGGATTCGGACGTATTACAATCAAAAGATACACTTGTTTCTTGGGATGGTATTCAATATCCAGTCGAAGATTGGAACCACGACATGACACTAGAACAAGCGTTTAAAAGTTCATGTGTATGGTATTTTAGAGATGTAATTGACAGGGTAGGCAAAGAGGAAGTTCAAAAGGCATTGGACGAATTATCATATGGAAATTGTGACATAAGTCAATGGCAAGGAAGCAATGTTAACAATGGGTATGAAAAATTAAACGGTTTTTGGTTGGAATCATCATTGCTGATTTCGCCAAAAGAGCAAGTGGATATTCTGCAACACATTTTTAGCAATGAAACATCAATGAGAGAGAAGAACATAAATATACTTAAAGACATAATGGAAATAGATAATTTCGATAACATTGCAAAAGTTTATGGTAAAACAGGAACAGGTTATCGTGGTAATGCGTGGTTTATTGGAATGGCTAACAAAGAAAATAATGTATACTATTTTGCAATAAGGCTTGATGATTCGAACAGTGATTTATGCACAGGTTCAAAGGCAAAAGAGATTGCCATAAATATTATAAATGAACACTTGAAATAAAAAGAGGGGGTTCGAATGAACATACAAATATTTGGAAAATCAAAATGCTTTGACACCAAAAAAGCAGAGCGTTACTTCAAAGAACGCAAGATAAAATTCCAAGCCATTGATATTGCAAAATACGGTATGAGCAAAGGTGAATACCAAAGTGTAAAATCCGTGGTTGGGGGTATGTATGCTTTGATTGACGAAAAATCCAAGGAATACCAAACCCAGTTCATCAAGCACCTTGCTCGTGAAGATGATATTGAGGAGCGGCTGTTGTCTAATCCTGCCATGTTTAAAACGCCAATTGTACGAAATGGCAAAAAAGCGACCATTGGTTATCAGCCAGAAGTTTGGAAAACTTGGGAATAATAAAGAACACCCGCTTCTGACATCAGATGACCACTTAATTCGGCTTTATTTGCACAAAAACTTATGTAATATAGAAGGGAACAACAGAATTGGACGGACAAAACAGAACGAACATCAAAGTTGGCACAGAAGTGGACATTGTTTTAAAAAAAGACCAAGCAACAGGAAAATTAACAAGGGGTCATGTAAAGAGAATACTAACCAATAGCAGTTCCCACCCGCATGGCATCAAGGTGATGCTTGTGGAAGGTGATGCAGTAGGTCGAGTGCAAAAGATAGTTGAATAGTGGAGGCGGAACAATATGAAATATAGAGTAGATCCTAGATCAGGAAATGAGTTGTCAATACTCGGGTTTGGCTGTATGCGGTTTCCGAGAACACGCACGGCACAGATTGATATGGTTAAAACGGAAAAGTTGGTTTTGGACGCAATCAAAAGTGGCGTGAACTATTTTGACACAGCTTACATTTATATGGGCAGCGAAGCCGCTCTTGGCACCATATTACATAAGAACAACGTCAGAAAAGATGTCTTTATTGCAACAAAGTTACCGATTGGAAAATGCAAGAAAACCGAGGACTTTGACACACTGTTTAATGAACAGCTAGAACATTTAAAAACCGACTATATTGATTATTATTTTATGCACAATCTTTCGGATACATCATTGTGGAAAAAACTTTGCGAGTTGGGCATAGAAGCTTGGATTAAGCAGAAAAAAGAAGAAGGCAAAATTAAGCAATTGGGCTTTTCATTTCACGGAACACAGGAAGAGTTTTTATCACTGCTTAATTCATATGATTGGGACTTTTGCCAAATTCAATTAAACTATGTGAATACGAAGTACCAAGCCGGTTTAATTGGTTTGCAAAAAGCGGCGGAGAAACAAATTCCGATTATCATTATGGAGCCACTTTTGGGCGGAAAACTTGCTACAGGTTTGCCGCAAAAGGCTGTGGATTTATTTAAATCCGCCAACTCAAAAGCTACCCCAGCCCAATGGGCACTCAACTGGTTATGGAACCAAAAAGAAGTCAGTGTAGTCTTATCGGGAATGAATTCAGATGCCCAACTGGCAGAGAATGCAAGACTTGCAAACCTTGCGTCGGTGGATATGTTATCCAAAAACGACTTGGAAGTGATTGACAAGGTAACAGCTGAATTTAATTCGGCGTATAAAATAGGCTGCACAGGCTGCAATTATTGTATGCCATGTCCGCATAAGGTCAATATTCCTGCTTGCTTTGCTGCGTACAATATGTCGTTTGTGGTTGGCAAATTATCGGGTTTTCAATTGTATATGACGAGTACAGGTGCAACCGATCCAGGAAAAAATTATGCAGCGAGCAGATGCCAGAAATGTGGAAAGTGCGAAAAGCATTGTCCACAAAATATTCCAATCATGAAATCTCTTGAGGATGTCTCAAAGAGAATGGAACCATTTTGGTTTAGAGCAGTACTCAATATTTTCAATAAGATTCGAGGATAAAGTATCTCAAATGAAAAAAGCTGTGACGCTTAATACTAATTCTATACTTCTATTGTGAATTAGTATAACCCGATAAGGGGAGTGGTCACAGCTTTTTTATTTCACTTCGTGATCGTTTCATTTATTAACTTAAACATCATTTCAATTTCAAGCGGCTTGGCGATATGCCCATTCATGCCAGCGGCCAATGCGTCTGCAACATCGTCTTCAAATGCGTTTGCAGTCATTGCAACAATAGGAACCGTTTTGGCATCAGAGCGGCTTAGTTTCCTAATTTCCCTAGTAGCTTCATAACCATTTAAAATGGGCATCTGAATATCCATTAAGATGATGTCATAATGAAACAACTCGGACCGTTCGAATTTATTCAAAGCTTCTTTTCCATCAACAGCACAATCAACAATCAAACCCTTGTCTGACAGAAGTTCTTGTGCAATAAGTGTATTAATTTCATTATCCTCCGCCAATAGCACGTTCTTGTTTTTGAAGGCATTGAAATCAATATTTACTTTAAGCTTTTCAGGTTTACACAACTCTGGCTTTATAATACCGTTGATTGCAGAATAAAGAGCGGATTTAAACAAAGGCTTGCTAATGAATTTTGTGATAGTAACTTCGTTCGCTTCCTGTTGAATATCGGCAAGGTCATAAGCAGAAATTGCGATAATTGGTAAATTTTTATCTATCTCGCTCCGAATGATTTTTGAAAGTTCAAAACCACTCATGCCTGGCATTTTCCAATCCACAATAATTACATCATAAGGTTTGCTGCGGTAAGAGGCTTTGATTTCTTTTATGGCATCAAACCCATTGTCAAAATAAGTTGTTGTCGTGTCAAAACCTACCAAATCATTTAGTATGTGTATACTGATTGGGTCGTCGTCCACGAGCAATACCTTTAAACCTTTAATCAGATCATGTTCTTGATTTTCTGTTGGCTTTGTATCAATTTCAATATCTAAATCAATGGTGGTGGTTGTGCCAACGCCTTTTTGGCTTTCCACTTTTATTTTGCCGTTTAACATATCAACAATACTTTTTGTGATTGCCATTCCGAGTCCACTGCCCTCGATTTTATCAATATTAGAATCATTTTCTCTCGAAAACGATTCAAAAATTTGGCTTAAAAACTCTTTACTCATTCCTGCACCATTATCAGTACAGATAATTTGAAATTTTGCATAATTTGGGTTCTGCGATAGAATTTCTTTTATGGTAACACTGATTTTTCCGCCGACTGGCGTAAACTTTGCCGAATTTGTTAAAATGTTAATCAGCATTTGGTTAAGCCTTAGTGTGTCGCAAATCAAATTTTCATGTACCACATCAATGAGTGTTACATTGAACATTTGTTTTTTCGCTTCGATATGCTGCTGCAAAAGTCCCAACAAACCATGTGTAAACTCTGGTAGGGTAAATTTTTTTGGGTTGTTGGAAAGCTTACCGCTTTCGATTTTAGACATATCGAGAACATCG
Organism: Eubacteriales bacterium; assembly: GCA_031554055.1. GTDB lineage: Bacteria > Bacillota > Clostridia > Lachnospirales > JAVBKL01 > JAVBKL01. Next base: position 13,387 of record JAVBKL010000039.1, read on the forward strand.
TTTATAAGTCCTAGCAAATGGGTTGAAGAACTGTCGATATGCTTTAAGCAGTCCTTGACTTTCGCCCTGTTGTCAAGATTTGAAGCGGCAATGCTTGACATACCAATGATTCCGTTAAGTGGCGTTCTTATGTCATGTGACATATTGGATAAAAAGCTACTCTTGGCTTTGCTTGCGGTTTCGGCTTTCAGGATGGCAATGTTCAGCTCGTCATTTTTTTCTTTCATTAAATCAAGTTGGTTTTGCTCAGAACGCCTGAGTTTAAAAATAAGCATGGCAACAATTACGAGTATGATTAAAATTGTTGTAACACCAATTGCGATATACGTTTCTGTTCTTGTAAGTTTGTTTTCAGAACTGTACTCGGCGTTATGGGTCGCTTCATCTGCTTTGATAAAATGACGTTCGCTAATTACAATCAAGTCTTGGGCAGATATGTTTCCATCCCGATAAGAGTAGATGGCTGTTTTCAGTTTATACCAAATTTCAATGAGCTCGTGGATTGACTTTTGAAAGCTTGCATTGGACATATAGGAGATGTTATCTGACTTTTCTATGCCAGCCAAAGCGTATAAGTAGCCATCCAAAGTTGTAATCAAGGTATCGTTTGGTTCGTGTGCAAGTTCTAACTTAACAAGTCTTTGTGTTCCACCTCTTACCAACCCAGAGTAGTTTACAACTCGAGCATCGCCGTTCATTTGGTGAACTGCTCTGTAAATTAAAACATTTTGGGTTATCAAAAGGACTGATAATAATATTATGAAGTAGAGAAGTTTAGATTTTCCCATATCGACACCCTTTCCTTTGTTTGCTAAAACTAATTATCTGTAAACGATATACTTTTTATAAGCTCGATTTGTCGCTCACGTTCCAAACGAACCTTGTCAAAGTTTTTTGGATACATCAGATTCATGATGACTATTGCATATTCAGAGGCGACCAAGGGGTGGAACCTCACATGAGGCGTTGCCGCAACTTGCCCCATTGCTCGCAGAACTTTCGCTTTTACCTGATTTTTTTCAGTGCGCGCAAGGTCGTTAAACTGACCGGCGATTTCCAGTGCATCTTGAAACCTGTTTTGCTTTGCTTGCCATTTGGCAATGATTTCAAAACACGCATCAACCAGTGGGAAACGTTCGGTTTCGCTAATGGCTAAAATATGATCGGCAAGTAAAAGGGCATAGTTTGACATTTCGATGTGTGTCTTTGATTCGCTAAGCGTAATCAACTGGTTTTTCAATTCGGGTATGTCGTCTATTTTTCGAATCAACCCTGCATTTGCATACGCCATAAAGTCAAAACCAGTTTTTATGATTTTTCCCATGTTACCTCCTCGGTAATATAAGTTCTTCTGTAAAAATATACATTTGTATGAATATGATAGCTGAATGCACCAAAAAAAGCAAACCAATTTTTCAATTCTAATAGTAAAACTCTTGACAAAGGTTAATCGCATTAACTATAATAAAAAGGTAATTAAGCAATTTTTATTGAAAGAGTGTGATTTGAATTAACGAGACAGATATTTTGGCACGGAGCTCTGAGGCGGTTTCTATGTTTTGCAGATTAAACATTAATGCAAAGAAATATATCCCGATTCGCCCGAGTGAAATGGGATTGCTAATTTTAGTTGTAAAAAACAATGAGCCAGTGACTTCGGTTTTTGCGGCAGAATTTTTTAAAGTGAGCAAGCCCATGATTGCCTCCATGGTCAACAATTTAATTAAGCAGGGGTATATCACCAAAGCACCAGATGTTGATGATAAGAGGCGGCATATTCTAAAGCCAGAGCAAAAAGCAATTCAGATTGTAAACACAGCATATAATGAATATTTCAAGGTGATGAGCCTACTTAAGGATAAAATGGGAACAGATAAGTTTTTGAATCTAGTCGAATTACTCGAGCAAGCAAACGGCATCATTGACGGCAATTAGAAAACCATGAAAAGAGGCGGCTTCATTGAAAATAACGGAGAAGGTATTAAAGCTTGATTGCACCAAAGGGGCGTATGCCTATGCAATTATCGAAGATGGCGTAACGCTGATTGACACTTGCTTTCCCAATAAAGGCAAGAAAATACTTGAGGAGCTTGCGACTCACGGAATAAAACCGAATGAAGTTAAAAAAATTCTAATTACACATCATGATGTTGACTACATCGGAAACATTGCCTATTTAAAAGAAAAATGCAACTCTGAAATATATATTAGCCAAACAGATTTGCCATGTGTTTTGGGCACGCAAAAAAGAGATGGAATAAAAAAAATAATTGGGCTACTCATGAAAGTGGAGATTCCTGAAAACATTAAAATTTTGACAGATAAAAATATTGGCAAAGTTGAAGTGATTCCAACCGTGGGGCATACAAGAGGGCATGTCAGTTTTAAATATGAAAATATATTCTTTGCGGGGGATTTGCTCTCAACAAAAGGAGGAAAAATTTATCCTGCACCAGCAGCAATGACTTGGAATATGAAACTTTTGATTGACGCCTGCAGAAATCTCAACCTTGATGGAATCGATTGGATTTGCCCCGCACATGGCGAGCCGGTTAAGAAAAACGATTTGTGGGAGGATTTTGTAAGGCGTTGCTTATAAATTTTGACATAAATTAAACTTGGAGGACTGTTGTGAGCAAAAAAATTATTTTTATTATGGGAAGTCCACATCTAAATGGAAATGTTTCAGTCGCAATGGATACGCTGAAAGCAAATGGAGAAAAAAGCGGAGCGGCCTGTGTACAATACAATCTCTGTAAATTAAATATTAAAAACTGCTTGGGTTGTAGAAAATGTGTAGAAAATGGCGGAATATGTGTTATTGATGACGAAATGAAAACCATATTCGAAGATATAAAAACGGCGGACACTGTGGTCATCGGCTCGCCCATTTATATTTGCCAAGTCAATGGGATTACAAAAACATTTCTTGACCGGCTATATCCTTTAACCGACGAGCATCATAAGCCTAGGTTCGGCAAAAAGAAATTGATTATGCTTTACACGTATGGAGCACCTATCCCATTTGTTTTTAACAAGTATATAAAATACACGGGCAAATCATTAAAAGCAATGGGGCTGATCATAAAAAAGAACATCATCATTCAGGGCTGTACTACGATTGATAAAATAAAAAAAGATGACGCAATTCTACAAAATCTGCAAAAGTACGGCGGATTCTGAAAATAAATTAATCATCGTTAAATCACTATATATATAGAAGAGAAAAAACTACATTGAGAATAAAAAGAATTAAATTAAAAAAAATTAAAAAAATATGAAAAAAAGTATTGACGAGAATAAAATGCTGTGGTATTATTACTTTCGTTGTCGCACAACATTCAAAACAACAAAAAACAACAAGTAACTACAGGCGATAACAGCACAAACTCGAACATTGAAAACTAAATAATTATTACAAGAAAAACAAGAAGAAGAAACACAAAGCAATGTCAGTGCCAAGCACAGACAAACTT
>JAVBKL010000050.1:0-18556 GCA_031554055.1 Eubacteriales bacterium
TGCTCGCGCTCATGAAGCGCTACCATCCATCGAATGATTTTTCGGCAGTCGAGAAGGCCTTTATGCTGGCTAAGGACGCGCATGAAGGGCAATACCGCAAATCGGGCGAGCCGTATATCATTCACCCATTGTCGGTGGCATATATCTTGGCAGACCTAGAACTTGACAGAGAATCCATTATCGCCGGTGTTTTGCACGATGTGATCGAAGATACCAAATACAGTTATAAAGATATAATCGAGATGTTTGGTCAAGAAGTGGCAGACATTGTGGACGGCGTTACAAAGCTTGATTCACTTGAAGATCATTTCATGGGTGCAAGCGGCGAAGGTCGAGATAAAAAAGATAAGAACTATCGTGAAGAGTTACAAGCAGAGAACTATCGCAAAATGTTTTTGGCAATGGCGAAGGACATCCGAGTGGTTCTCATAAAAATTGCGGACAGACTTCACAATATGCGAACGCTTGAGTACATGAGCCCAGGGAAACAAATGGAAAAAGCACAGGAAACTCTTGATATTTATGCACCGCTTGCTCACAGACTTGGAATTTCGAAACTCAGGTATGAGCTTGAAGACTTATCGTTTCGGTATTTAAATCCGGACGATTACTTTGAACTGGCGGACAAAGTTGAATTTAAACAAAATGAGCGACAACAGTTTGTTGACACGGTTGTCAATCAATTAAAAGATAAAATTGGCACGACAGCTATTCAGGCACAGGTCGAGGGTCGACCTAAACATTTTTTTAGTATCTACAAAAAAATGAAGAACAAAGAAAAACGTTTTGACCAGATTTACGATTTGTTTGCGGTTCGTGTTCTGGTGAACTCGGTGAAAGAGTGTTATGAAGTTTTGGGTCTCGTGCATGAAATGTATCGCATGATTCCGAACACATTTAAAGATTATATTGGAATGCCAAAGCCCAATATGTATCAAAGTTTGCACACGGTTGTTATTGGCCCCGAGGGCGAGCCTGTCGAAGTTCAGATCAGGACTTGGGATATGCACCGCACGGCAGAATTTGGTATTGCGGCTCACTGGAAATATAAAGAAGGCCGTGACAACACAGCCACCGATAAGGGCGAAGAAAAACTTGCTTGGCTTAGACAAATTTTGGACTGGCAAAGAAATTTCTCTGACAACAAAGAGTTTGTTGACGCACTAAAGACTGACCTTGATGTATTTAAAGAGCATGTATATTGTTTTTCTCCAAAAGGTGAAATTATTCGGTTGGTTAAGGGTGCAAACTGCATTGACTTTGCCTATGCGATTCACTCGGCAGTTGGAAACAAAATGGTTGGGGCAAGGATTAACGGCTCAATTATGCCGATTGACTCGGAACTGCTTTCGGGCGACAGGTGTGAAGTTATTACGAGCAACAACAGCAGAGGGCCAAGCCGAGATTGGCTAAAAATTGTTAAAACGAATCAGGCAAGGCTTAAAATTCAGCAGTGGTTTAAGAAAGAAAACAAAGATGAGAATTTAATGCGTGGCAAGGATTTACTTGAGCGTGAAGCAAAAGAAAAAGGCTACACACTCAACGAGCTTTTGGCAAATGATCGAAAAGAAATTGTGCTTAACCGTTTTGGGTTCTTGGATTGGGATGCACTTTGTGCTGGCGTTGGACACGGTGGGGTAAAAGAAGGAGCGGTAATTAACCGCCTAAAAGAAGAGTATGTAAAAGAAATTGAAAAAAGTATCACACCCGAAATGCGAGCGATTGAGCTTTTAAAACAGCATGAGAACCCAGAAAACATTAAAAAACCAAAAGGCAAAAAAAGCGGCATAATGGTTAAGGGTGTCGGAGATATAGATGTGCGTTTTTCAAAATGTTGTAGCCCAGTACCAGGGGATGAAATTGTAGGTTTTGTGACACGTGGCAGAGGCGTGTCGGTCCACCGCACGGACTGTGTAAACATTATTAACCTTGAACAACTTGAGCGGAACAGATTGCTTGACGCCGAATGGGAAATGCCAAACAAAAACGACACAACGGCAAGACACTATTTAGTGGAAATAAAGATTTTGACAGAGGATAAATTGGGATTGTTGGTTGATATTTCAAGGGTGTTTGCAGAAGAAAAAATTCCTGTTAAAACTTTAAATTGCAGAACAAATGATAACAGTGCAATCTTTAATGTAGGACTAGAAATTACCGGCAAGGAACAACTAGAAATTGCAAAAATGAAGTTGCTTAATATTCCTGGGATACATGATATTGTGCGAGTTACGACTTAGGGGTTGTGTAAATGCGTGGTGTTGTACAAAGAGTGAAAAGTGCGAGTGTTACAATTGATGATGTAAGGGTCGCAGGTATCTCAAAAGGCATTTTGTTATTAGTCGGCATCGCCGCTGATGATACAGACGAAAGCATGAATTATATCATTGATAAGACAATCAATTTAAGGATTTTCCAAGATGAAAACGATAAGATGAATTTATCACTGATTGATGTTTTGGGTGAATTGATTGTTGTGCCAAACTTTACATTGTATGGCGACGCAAGATGTGGCAGACGACCCAGTTACACATCGGGGGCATCGCCAGATGCGGCAGACGCACTTTTTGAAAAATTTGTTTCCAAAATGAGAGAAAGATTCCCTTCTGTGCAAACAGGGGTGTTTCAAGCGGATATGCAAGTTGAAATTATTAACGATGGGCCGGTTACTATTATGCTAGACAGCTCAAAGCTGTTCTAAAACGTGGAGGTATATGTAGTGAAAACGATTTGTATGCCTGTTACAATGATGAAAGAAAACGCTTACTTTTTTTATGACGAGAACACAAAAGACGCTGTTGTGGTAGATCCAGGCGGCGAGTCTAAGAAGCTCAATATGTTTATAAAAGAAAATGGGTTAAAAATTCATGCGGTGCTACTTACGCATGGGCATTTTGATCATATTCAAGCGGCAGATAAAATAAAAGAGGTTACTGGTGCAAAAATTATTGCGTGTCAGTACGAGGAAGATTTGCTTAATTCGCCAAAGTTAAATATGTCAAAGCACATGACAGGACAAGAAATTACTGTTACGGCTGATATATTTCTAAACGATGGAGATGTTTTCACTTTTGCAGACCATAAATTGCAAGTGATGTATACCCCAGGGCATACAAAGGGCGGCGTTTCTTTTTATTCGGAAGAAGAGGGTTGTTGCTTTGTGGGAGATACTTTGTTTTGCGAATCAGTGGGGCGTTCAGATTTTGAAGGTGGGAGCACGGAAGAACTTTTTAGCTCAATAAAAGATAAACTATTTAATTTGCCAAATGATACTATTATTTATTCGGGTCACGGTCAAGCAACAACAATCGGACACGAGAAAAAATACAATCCGTTTGTGAAGTTGACATGAACTATATTTTAAAAGGTCATAATTTTTTAAATGAGATTCAAACTATTACACAGGTTTTTTACCCAAATGAAAAATTTGTTGAGTCTGATGGTGTTTCTGAAACTTCGCTTACGGTGATTAGTAATTTATGTGATGGCTTTGTAACAAGCAGCATTTATGAAGATGGAATCAAAATTTCCGAGAACGAAGCCCCAATAGATGAAATTGGTGATAAAAAACACATAAGTGCGGCAATAAAACGTTCTATGTTCCTGATTCTTTGTGAAAAAAACGGATATATTCCTCCGTGGGGTTTGCTTACAGGAATACGGCCATCAAAGATCGTTCATGAGCTTCTTGCTAAAGGCTACGACCATTCAAAAATAAAAGAGCAAATGGCTTCTGAATATTTTGTTCACGAAGATAAAATAGAACTTTGTTTAAAAGTGGCACTGGCTGAAAATGATATTCTAAAAAAGAATACAGGTCGTGACTACAGTCTTTACATCGGGATACCGTTTTGCCCGAGCAAATGCTTGTATTGTTCGTTCACATCCTATTCACTTGATAAATATAAAAATAAAACAGAACTTTATATAGATACCTTAATTCGTGAAATGCAAGAACTGAAATTTTTTGATACAAAAAGGTCGCTTGAAACCGTTTACTTTGGTGGTGGCACACCGACGTCGCTGACCGAAAACCAATTAAGACGATTGCTTGAAGCGGTAAATCAAAATTTTGATTTATCAAATGTAACAGAGTACACCGTGGAAGCGGGCAGACCCGATACCATCACAGAAGGAAAACTTTCGCTGTTAAAGCAGTTTGGCGTAAATCGAATTTCTTTAAATCCACAAACCATGCATGATCGAACATTAAATTTAATTGGACGAGCACATACAGTTTCAGATTTTTTGAATGCTTTCAAACTGGCGAGAGAAACAGGGCATGACAACATCAATGTTGACATAATCTTAGGGCTACCAGAAGAAACAGTTGATGATGTTAAGAAAACACTTGATGCCATTCTGCAGCTTGAACCGGAGAATCTAACTGTCCATACACTTGCAATAAAAAGAGCGTCAAAGCTTAAAGAAAGCCTTGATAGCTACGAACTGGCAGAAGTGAGAACAATTGAGAAAATGCTTGCGTTGGTACAAGAAGAGACAAGCAAAGCAAAACTCTATCCTTATTATATGTACCGCCAAAAGAATATGCTCGGCAATTTTGAAAATGTTGGTTACGCAAAAGTTGGACGAGAATGCATTTATAATATACAAATAATGGAAGAACGTCAGAGTATTTTGGCACTTGGTGCTGGTGGAATTACAAAAATTGTTGATTTGGGTTCTGGCAAAATTGAGCGTGTTTTCAATGTTAAAAGTGTTGATGATTATATAAGTAGGCTTGATGAAATGTTAGTGAGAAAACAAGTTTTAAAGGAGAATTAATATGGGCGAAAGTATGAAAGGTTTAAAACGCAGTGTGTACTGCGGAGAAATCAATGAAACTATGGTTGGAGAAACCATAACCGTAATGGGTTGGGTAAATAAAAGAAGAGATTTGGGTAAACTAATCTTTATTACACTGCGTGACAGAACTGGACTGGTTCAAGTGACGATTGACGGAAACCGTGCAGACGAAAATTTATTTAAAAAAGCAGAGACAGTTCGTGGTGAATTTGTTTTAGCGATTTCGGGTTCGGTTGTAAATAGAAGCCCTGAAAACATCAATAAAGACATGAAGACAGGTAAAATTGAGATTGATGCAACAGAACTTAGAATTTTATCAGAAGCAGAAGTTCCTCCGTTTCAAGTGGCCGATACAGGCGTTGGCATTGACTTGAGATTAAAATATAGATATTTGGATTTACGCAGACCAGACTTGCAAGAAATATTATTTACTCGTCATAGAATTTCACAAACGGTTAGAAATTTCCTTGACCAAAATGGTTTTATAGAAGTTGAAACGCCGATGCTTACAAAGGACTCGCCAGAAGGTGCAAAGGCTTATCTTGTTCCAAGCAGAATTTATCCTGGACAAGTGTATGCTTTGCCACAGTCGCCACAGATTTTCAAACAAATTCTAATGGTGTCTGGCTTTGACAAGTATTATCAAATCGCAAGATGTTTTAGAGATGAAGACTTACGTGCAAACCGCCAACCAGAATTCACTCAAATTGACATGGAATTATCTTTTGTAAATGAAGATGATGTAATGGATGTGAATGAGAGATTAATGCAAAAAGTATTTAAAGATACTTTAAATGTCGATATTACGTTGCCGATGCTACGGATGCCTTATAAAGAAGCAATGGAAAGATACGGTTCTGATAAGCCAGACATTCGTTTTGGCATGGAGCTTGTTAATATAACAGAGCTTGTTCGTGGCAGCAGCTTTGCAGTTTTTGAATCTGCAATTGAAGCAGGCGGAAGTGTTAGAGGAATTAACGCCGAGAACTGCGGAAACTTTACAAGAAAACAAATTGATGCACTTGGTGAAGTAGCAAAAGAATATAAGGCTCGTGGACTTGCTTGGATTACCATTACAGAGACAGGCGAACTAAAAACCAGCTTGACCAAATTCTTTGACGAAGATGCTCTTCGGAAAATTGTTGAAGCTTTTAATGGAAAAGCGGGCGACTTGATCCTTATTTGTGCAGATAAAAATAAAGTGGTTTTTGATGCACTTGGTGCTCTTCGTTTGGACGTTGCCAAGAAATTAAATATTTTAAATGATAAAGATTTTAAATTCTTATGGGTAACAGAGTTTCCACTTCTTGAATGGTCAGAGGAAGATGCAAGATTTTATGCAATGCATCATCCATTCACTTCCCCGATGGAAGAAGACATCGAGCTTTTAGAAACAGATCCAAAATCGGTTCGTGCGAGAGCGTATGACATGGTACTTAACGGTGCAGAAATCGGCGGCGGAAGTATTAGAATTTTCCAACGTGAGCTACAAGAAAAAATGTTTAATGCACTTGGGTTTACGCTTGAGCAAGCTCAAGAACGTTTCGGATTTTTACTCAATGCGTTTAGATTTGGTACACCACCGCATGGCGGTTTGGCTTTTGGACTAGATAGAATTGTTATGTTGATTACAGGAACTGATTCAATCAGAGACGTGATTGCATTTCCAAAAGTTAAAGATGCGTCCTGTCCGATGACAGATGCTCCGAGCCACCCAGACCCTAGTCAATTACGTGACCTTGGGCTTAGCGTTTTAAAAGAAAAAGAATAATTTATGGGCAATTGCCCAGCGCTTGAAGCCGTGGGTTTACTCACGGCTTTAATTTTTGGAGGTTATCATGCTAGAATTTGATTTTAAATATTTAGAACATGAATATACATATGTGTATGTAACCGATGTTGAACTAAAAAAACAAGCGAGTGATTATTTCCAAGGGAAAGGTGTCATTCTTGATGATGATGAGCGAGTAAGCTTGGAACTTAAAAGACAATATTTTAACCCGCTGTTAAGTGTTCAGGATTTTCTATTGTTGAATGATGATTTTGAAGTAGTTTCCAATTTTCCAGCGAGGCTTTTTATTTGCATGGAGTATTTGCCACTAATAAAAAACTGCTTACACAGCATCGAAAGCGACTTGGAACAGGCGGTTTTTGAAAATAGCATCGCGTTTTCAATAACCAAGAATTTAGAATACATGAACAATATTATAAATTTAAATATTGAAATAAACCCAATTATATTTGAAATAGCAGATCAATTAATTTTAAATTATGAAAATGAAATTTTGGAAAATTTGGTTGCAATAATAACAAAGAAAGAAGTCGACCAAGACATTAGCTGCCTCAAAAAAATTCAAATCGACAGAAAAAAATCCACAGATTCAAAGTGGGAATCTATTTGCAAAGCGATAAATGAGAGTAACAGAGAAGACAAAAACATCATCGTTATTCACCTTGAAAGCATCTCAAACGAGATTTTAAATAACCACATACATGAATTGCCAAATGTAGTGGGACTCATGAACCAATCGCTAAACTTTAAAAACTTTATTGCGAGTGCGTCTTCTTCGATCATGTCACTGACCGATTTTTTTTATGGAAACGAATTAGAAATTGATAATTTCACGCAGTTCGGAGATGTGTATATAAAAGATAGTTATGCAAAAAATGTGTTTGAGATTCTAAACCAAGCTGGCTATAAAACATTGGGACTTGGCTGTAAGCCGACTCCGGCAGACGATATGAACAAATGTAATCTTTGGAATTTTGATGGACAAATCTATGAATGGGAAAAATCTTATCCTGTATTTCTGGAGAAGATTGAGAAGTTCATTCTTGAAAATAAAAATCAGAAGTTTGGGCTTCATGTTTGGGATTTATTGACGCATCTCGGGCATAAAGATTGTTACACCAATGAGGGCATGACTTTTCATGAAAGAATGGAACTGTCATACTATTCTCTTGATGAAATGGTGCGGCTGATTGTTGATGCTTTAAACAAGAATAATCTTCTTGAAAAAACGGTCATAGTAGGGTATGGCGATCACGGCGATGAGTTCTTTACAAGAAATATCAATTATGGTTTTTCCCACTCGGCAGAGCCATATCTTAATGTAGTGAACACCCCATCTTTTATTTTTGACAGCCGAATTGAGCCGTTTTCCTATGACGGCCTTGTCAGTTTAATTGATTTAAAACCCGCCATTTTGAAACTCACAGGTGTTGCGTATTCAGAAGCGTTTCAAAATGTGGGTATAGATATTTTTAAGCAATTTAATAGCGTGGTATATTCAAGAAGTATGCTTGCAAACCAGCGAGAGGTGGAAGAAATTAAGTCGCCCAAAATGATGAAACTCAATAATTTTTCTGGGATTGAATTAAGAAACAAAGCATATTCCATAATAAATAATAGCTACCAATTGATTGTGGGTAGGCATGGACTCGAGTTTTTTCTGCGAGAAAATGACCCTTCGGGATATAATAATTTGCTGAATTTCTTTGAAATAGAAAACGGACGTTTCATAAAAATTTTAAATCATGGGGCATGGCGTGGGAATTTTAGAAGCGTTATGTTGCTTGAAATACAAATTTTTGATATGATGAAAAATTTTTACGAGTTAAAAGAAAAGCTCCACAAACATATTTTGTTTAAAGAAAGCCATGTCAATTGCCCAGAGAAAAACAAATTTGATATGAGTTGCTTTTCAAAAGTACGAGTGCGAGGCTTTATTTGGAACAAATAATAAAAACAAAAGAATTTCATGGGTTGGCTATTTCCAAATTAGTGTATAAAAAAATCCAAATAACAAAGACTAAATTTACAAACTTACAAAAACAAAGGCTTTTTGATGTAATTTGGTAAAAAAAGAATAAATTTTGTTTTTTGGAAAATACTATCTAAGACAGGAAATTGTCATATTTGTTAGGAGGAATTTTTTTGAAAGCTACAGGTATAGTTAGGCGTATAGATGATTTGGGACGTGTGGTTATTCCAAAGGAAATAAGAAGAACATTAAGAATTAGAGAAGGCGACCCACTAGAAATTTTTACGGACCGGGAAGGCGAAATCATACTCAAGAAATATTCACCCATTGGAGAACTTGGTGCTTTTGCAAGGGAATATGCAGAAAGCTTGGCACAGGCATCTGGGCACATCACTTGCATTGTTGACAAAGACCAAATTATTGCAGTTTCTGGCGGTGCAAAAAAAGAGTTTATGGAAAAACATATTTCGTCGGAACTTGAAAAAGTTATAAACCAACGCACAACCGTCGTAGCTACGAGAAGTGAAGCGGGCTTTGTTCCAGTTTTGGAAGAAGATGAAAGTTCAACATACAAACATGAACTGATTACCCCAATTATATCAGAGGGTGATGTTTTGGGTGCGATAGTTTTTATGTCCAATGAGAAAAAAATGGGCGAGGTCGAAGGCAAGCTGGCTCAAACGGCGGCTGGCTTTTTAGGAAAACAAATGGAGCAGTAATGAAAATATTTGATATAGCTCAAAAAGGTGGTGGATTTTGTATCTGCTACCTTTTTTTTATAAAAAATAGAGAATTTGGTCGAATAGGTCTTGTCTAATTGAAATATAATATGATATAATGAGAGAGTTAGCTTTGCCGTGCATATGAAGACACATTTAAAAAGGAGGGACAGATATGAAAATCAAATCAGTTTTCAAAATCTTAATTGCTTTTATTTGCTCAAGTATTTTTATGGGCTCTATGTCTGTTCTTGCTTCTTCTACCAATCAAGTGAGTGGAAACCTAGCTGAACAATCAATCAGAAACTTATATGATGCAGGATATTTGTCGAGCCTTGAAAAATTTAGGCCAGATGATTACATAACAAGAGCAGAGTACATGACACTGATCAACAATGTTATGGGATTTGAACGCGAAAGCGATGACGTGAATCGCTTTGTTGACGTGCAAAAATCTGATTGGTTTTACAAGGAAGTTAGCAAAGCTTTAGCCGCTGGATATACAAAAGGTATCGGCGACAATTTCATGGCACCAAATAAGAATCTTAATCGTGAACAAGCTCTTGTAATTATGGCGAGAGTTTTATCTGTTGCACCTCAAAATTTTAGACTTAATAATATCGCCGATTTAGACAAAGTTTCAAAATGGGCTTATAGTGATATTTCCGGGGCAATAGACTACGGCCTATTTATTAATGTAGGAAATTCTAAAGTTGCTCCCAAAGAAATTTTAACTCGTGCAGAAGCAGCTTTAATATTAGACAAGTTTTATCAAGATATAAGACGCTATGGCTATACAGGAACTTATGGTGCTCCGGATGATATGACGCTTTTTGTTGGCGGAATCTCAGTTGGGGCTTCTGGTGTTCATGTAAAAAATATGAATGTAGAAAATGAAGTAACAATTGAAGAAGTTGTTGGCGAGGGTCAAGTTTATATGACCAATGTCGATGTAAACGGTGAGATACACGTTAAAGGTGGAGGTTCTAATTCAATCTACCTTAATAAGGTTGATGCTTCTAAAATTTTTGTTGAGAAAAAAGGAGTTCGTGTTGTACTTTCTAATGGGAAAGTAGATTATATAAAAAATGAAGATGGAATAGTTGTGGTCAAAGCAGGTATGACGGTAAAAGAATTAATTGCCGAAGCCGATTCTACAATTATAGTTGAACAAGGCGGACAGGTTGAAAAACTTGACGCCGATTTTGCTTTTATAGAGGTAAATAACGGAGGGCATATAAAAGAGATTGTTTCAGAAGGAAGCGAAATCAATCTTAATAATGGCTCGCTAGTCGATATATTAAATTCACACCACGATGAGATTACGATACAACAAGAAACGAAAGTTGCAACAGCAACCATAAATGCATCTGATGTTAAAATAGAAAAAAATGCAGTTGTTGGCACACTTACGGTTGTTGGTACAGAGAAAAGTACAATTAACAACGATGGTAAAATAACAAAACTTGTATCAGATAAAAATAGAGTTACAGTAACTGGTTACGGAGCTGTTGCTGGTATAATAACAAATAAACCTGCAGGTGGCAATAGCAACTCGGGCGGAAATGTTGCAACTCCAACGCCGAAACCAACTCCCATACCGATAATAACAGTAGCTACTGTAGGGGTCGATACAAATACTCCGTATGTTGGCTTTCCTCTACATGCTCTTGCGAAAGGTGCGAACAACGCAGTGCCTACAGGAACAGTTACTTATCAGTGGTATTATTCAGATGTGAAAGACCAAGTTGCAATAGTAACGGATTCTTCGCTTGGTTGGGTAAAAATTGAAAATGCAAATAAACCTGATTATATTCCAACAACGGTAGGCAAATATCTGATGGTAGAAGCTGTTGGTCAAAATAATAGTACAGCGAGATTTGTAATAGAAGAAGCAGTTGTTCAAACTTACACAATAAACTCTCCAGTGGTCGTCGAGAAAAACGGCATAAAAGCAACGTTACAAGTGAATGGAACTAACTTTAAAAACAATGACTTAGTAAAAGCCTCAATTAGTATTAGTGGAAACCCAGCAGTGCCTGCAAACCATACAGTTGGCATTAGTTCAGCAACTTATCCATCACTAAACAGTTTGGAAACCTTCCTTATTAAAGAGAACTATTCCAAAACAAAAACAATTGAATTCAATATGCCATCATTTAATATTGAAGATTTAGTTTTAACACATACATTTGTGCAAGCAGTTCCACAGTCAATCACTCCTGCAACTTATGTTAGCAGTTCAGCACTTGCGGATTCACCAATTGCGATTACCGATGGAGCTTACACAGAAAACGATGGTGGAGCAGCGAGAGAACACATTTATACTTGGAAACTTAGCAATAATGAAGCTGGCGAAAATTTTGAAGTAGTATCTAATAAAAGAAACTATATTACAAGTTGGAGAGATTTTGGCAAATATGTTTGGGTCGAGACAACGCCAGTCGGTGTAAACGGTTTAAAAGGCGTCTCTGTGGCGAGTTCTAAATTGCGAATTGGTACTGTACTTGAAGTTAAGGCAAGCAAAGGCTCCGCAAACGGCAATGTTAAGATAGTATCTGTAAACGGAAATGCCTATGTAAACCCTGTAGAAATATTTGAAAGTGCAACATTGGTGGCTGATAGCGATAATACTTCTGATATTGTAACTTGGGTAGATGAAAGCGGTGGAAATTTCGTTAGTAGAAATAGTAGAACAACCGTTTTTACTCCATTTAACGCCGGTGCAACCACAACTGTGTATGCAAACTTCTCAAGAGCCGGCGAACCTAGTATTACAGCAAAAGTAATTGACGATAAAGTATTGGCGAGTGGTTCTGATACAGTAATTGTGTCGTTTTCTGGTCTTTACCTTGCAAAGAAAGACAATGAAGTTGTGACAATCCAAAATGGAAACTTTGTTATACTTGGTTCTGCAGATAATGTAATTAGTTCAAATGCTAATGGAAATATATCTTCTGCTAACAGCACGATAACGCTTCAAGTTGCTAGAAATGATGGGCCAGAAAGATGGCAAACGATTTATCTATCTGCTTTTGGAACAAGCAGCTCGGCAATCATACATCAAAATGCTGCAATTGCACCGAAGCTTAGCGGCGTCACAGTATCAGACGATGATGATAGCAACGAAAATACTAATATAAAAATTACTGAGCAGCCTAATGTGTATAAATATATATACAAATTGAGCGACACACTTGTTCAAACACCTTTGGTTGGCGATTCATGGGTGGGTTCTGAACTTAATGTAGGTGAAAATAAAAAATCGATTCCAAACGGAAAATATATAGCAATTGCCGCTTGTGATAACGATGGCAAAGTGATTTCCTTTGTATGTGTTCAGGCAATAACAGAAGTTGAAACGCCTGTCTTAACGGTAGGCAACTTAACAAATTTACCAGCTATTGGTAGTGATATTGAGTTAACTCTAACTGGAAAGTTCCTAACGCCGAGTGCACTTAATGCAGTGAGCATGACCGGTAACACTTTTATTTCCATTGTAAATGATGATAAAATTAACGTAGCAAACGGAGTAGTTGACCCTAGTAATGATAAAATAACACTGAGGATAGATACCAATACTTCGCTTGCTCCAAGAACCGACAAAATTACTATATCGGTGGCTGGCGGAACTACAAGCTTTTCCGCATTACAACTTGGTGCTACGGAAGTTCCTTTATTGATGTCAGTTGTAAATGTTGAAGATGATGATGAAAGCGATGATAAAACCAAGATAACAATGTCTAGTCTTCCAAGTGGTGCTGCAAAATTTTTGTATCTAATTAGCAGTAACTCAAGTGTAGTTCCTACTCCGATTGTTGGTGCAGATTGGACATTTGTTTCTTCGAATAGTTTGGCAGTGTCTGATTCTTCATCAATAATGGTGCCAAATGGCAAAAACATAGGAATCGCCGCTTGTGATCTCAACAATAAGGTCATTAGCTTTAAAAACGTTGTAGCTATTACTGAACTTGAGAAGCCGATTTTAGAAGTACATGATGTAAGTATATCCACTTTTAAACAAGTTGTACCATTGATACTTTCAGGAAGTTCGTTGCCAATTAATGGAGAACGTACAGTTTTGGTTTCTGGAAATTCATTTGTGAAACTTGGATCTGACAACAAAGTGCTTATATCTTCACATGTAATACATGCTTCTAATAATTCAATTACTTTAGAAGTTGATCGCAACAATTCGAATTTGAGAACAGAACGTCTTGAGATAATTATAGATGGAGTAACGTCTAACGCATTCACGTTTACACAAGAGGGCGTATCATTTGCACCAGAGCTCGAAGGCGTTGTTGTGTCTGATGATGAATTAAGCAGCCATAAAACTAAAATTAATATGCCAGATTTAAACACTGTTACAAGTGCGGATAAGTTTGTATACAGAATAGATAATGCTGAAATTGAGAGACCATTTGTTGGAACAAGTTGGGCTGGCGTAAGTTTACATCCGTTAACGCAAAGTGTGGCTAATTTGGTTGAAGTGAAAAATGGTCAATTTATCGGCATTGCAGCTTTAGACAGTAACGAGGAAATTGTTGCTTATACGTCAAGAAGTGCCATTGTTTTAAGTAATGCAGCGATTCAAGTTGATATTCAGGGAAAAGGCACTTTGGGAAATAAAGCTTTGGCTAATAATGGAGTAGTTATTGTTAATTTATCGGGAACGGCACTAACGCCTAACCAACCTATTATAGTGGAGTCTAGCGAAACGTTTATTACCGCTTCTGGTTTGAGCTTAAAAGCTGACGCAGACGGAAAATTCGCGAGCACGCAATTAACATTTAACTTGGATGAAAATGCCGAGAGTGCAAGAAATGCAGACATCAAGTTTACTGTTGGTGAAATTGACAAAACAGTTACAGTGTATCAAGCAGGAGCTTATGATCCGAGCATTGATGCTTATGTATCGGGTAGCGGTGTCAGCATGGAAAACCCAGCGGCATCAAAAGGTGAGCTTCTTGGTAATGCAGTTGCTGTAACGATTGCTTTGGATGGAGTAAAATTCACTTCCAACACACGTTTGCCTGTTACGATATCTGGCACTACACTTGTTACTCTGTCGTCTTTGGATGTCACTGTGATCTCTGATGGTTTGGGTGAGCTTGTAAGTAGTAGCAGTATGATTGAAGTTCAGATTGCTCAAAATAAAGGAGCAAGCAGAGATGAAAAATTTGTAATCAGTGTTGGAGATGCAACGACAGAAGCTGTAATTTATCAAAAAGCTGTTTCTCCACAGGCGATTGAACCAGCAACATTAGATAAAGATGATGTGATCATTGGTGAAGAGGTTACGGCGACTTTAGGCACTTTCCATCTAAATGATGCAGATGCAGTAGGTGCACATTCTTTTGCTTGGAAGAGAAGTGATAAGGACGACAAGTCAAATCCAATAGTTTTGAATGATACAGACATATTCTATCAGCCAGTTTCGGCAGATTTTGGAAAGTATTTATGGCTTGTGACTACGCCAAATGCTGTTGATGCTGAATTTAAAGGTGTAGCAGTGGATAGTAAAGTAATTCGGGTTGGTTCAAAATTGGAAGTGACTGCGAATGACATTGATGCAAGAGGAGAAGTAAGTGTAAAATCTGTGAATGGACAGACAGAAGACATAGAGCAGGTAACGATCTATGGACCAGTTCAAATTGCAGTTGACAGTGACAATAGAACCGATATTATTAGTCAATGGCTAGGCGACGGTACCTTTGGTCCACAAGCTCCATCAAAAGAAGTGATCTTTATTCCTTCTGAAAACTTGGGTGGGCTTGTTACGGCACAAGCGTTCTTTGTAAGCGGCGGCTCGGCAGGAATTTGGGCATTGGAATTGACAACAGGTTCTTCTGCGGAAACATCGATTGCAAGAATGGGAGATACAATCACTGTCACTTTAAGCGGTAAATATCTTACACCAAGCGGAACTGGTTTAGAAGTTGTATTAACAAGCGAGGGTGTTGTTAAATTAGGTACTGACAATAAAATAGATACCGATGATATTGGTAGTATTTCGTCCACAGATAACACGATTGAGCTTGTGGTATCAGAAAATACAAGTGCAGATAATGTACATGAAATTGGTTTAACGATTGATGGAGTTAGTTGTATTGTAGAGATTTATCAAGATGCATTAAGCATAGACGAAGTTGAGGGCGTTATCGTTAAAGATGATCCTAAGAGTGAATTAAACACTTTAGTGACTGTAAATTATGATCCAGCAGACGGCTTGAAATATTATTATAGAGTGTCAGGTTCGCCAATTGGAATACCTTTGGCAGGAACTCTTATATCTGCATATGTTGGAGCATATGAATTGGCACCTGGTGTTAATTCTATAGAAGCGGTAAACGACTCCTATATAGGAATTTTTGCGTGTGATGCTGCTGACTTGATTCGAAAGTTTGTTGAAGTCAGAGCGTTGACGCTTGAAACTAAGTTGTTCGTTACAATTGAGGGTGCTGGTAGTACTGAATTAAATAGTGCAGCAGCAAGAGGCGAGACTGGTGAGTTTATTAAAGCTAAGCTAGTAGTGTCAGGATCGGGTCTTTCACCAAGTGAAGATGAAGTGTTGAGTTTTGGGTACAATGGTGGCGATAATTTTGTCAGTGGCGCAGGTCTTGAACTTGATCTTCTTGATATTGATGAAAATGGTGATTTGGCAGAACAAGAATTGTGGCTTGAACTTAAACAAAATTTTCTTGGTGCGAGATTTGAAGAAATGATGTTTAACTTACAAGGTAATCAAAGAGCCGTAAGCGTTTATCAAGCAGACGGCACACCAGAGCTTACAGCTAGTGTGAGTACACCGATTATTGGAGCAAATGGAAATGGCGATTCGGATTTAACTTTTGAAGTAAAATTTGAGGGCGAAAATTTGTTGGTTGGTGAAAATCTTGTGAGCACTTATTTGGATAGTGGCTACGGTGCTATTGTTGAAGGCGACAGTACAATAACTGCTGATTCTACAGGAAAGGTTTCAAATGCTTTAGACAATAAAATCACATTTAAATTAAAGCCGAATACTGAAACAACTGATAAAACAATTGAAATTCAGTTTAAAATTGCGAGTGGTAGTTTCCTTGTTGTGGCACAAACGTTGGTTGTTACCCAGAGTGCATTTATACCTCAAGAATGTACTGTTAATGATTTTGAATTTGAAAATGAAACTTGGGGTGCTGCAGTTGGGTATCTTGTTTCTGCTCAAGGCGTTTATTTTGCCAATGATGGCGGCGTTGAGGATGAAAATTCGCTCACGTATCAATGGTATCGAGATGATCCTGCAAATCCTATAATAAATGGTGCAACTAGCAGTGAATATAAGCCTACAAGCGAAGATTTCGGAAAGTACATTTGGCTTACAGTAACGGCTAATAATTCACTCGGTAATAACATCACAACAGATATTGATACCGATAAGTTACTTGTTGGTGCTGTTTTAAGCATTGATATAGTAAAAGGCGGATATGGAAATAACGTTAAAGTAAGTGTTGATGGAGTAGAGTATAAAGATCCTTTTCTGATTACTACAACGAGTGCGATTAACCTTATTGCTACAAGCGAATACTTAACTGATAAAGTCAAGTGGACAGATAACATGGGCGTATACTTTGACCCTGACAGTAATTCATTAGAGACAAGGTACGATCCAGCTTTTTTTGCAGGGCCTATCACAGGTGACATAATTATTACTGCTACATTTAGTAATAAAGACGAGCGTGTGTTGTCAACTGAATATCCTTTGTACGCGGTTAGTTCTAGTGGTGGTGTTGTAACAGTTAAACTTGCCGGTGCAAATTTACCGCAAGGCATTGACCAAGAAGTTAGTTTAACCACTGATGAAGAGTCAAGTTCATTTTTCACATTTGGAGCAGATTCAAAAATTTCTGTGAAGGCAGACGGAACAGTTGATTCTTCAAATAACACGATAATATTTACAGTTAATCCAGACACAGAAGCAACTTCTAATGTATCTAAATATGTAAATATCAGTTTGGCAGGTTTGAATGCAGCGATTAGCCTTGAAGTCGTAAGATTTTATGAAGAAGGGCAGATGCAAGTTGATAGCGTCATGGATATACCGTCGCAATATGCAGAGTACGTTGAAATTCCAGCAGAGGGTCGGGATATTTATATTAATATTAAAGGAAAGTATATTGCTGATGCTTATGGAACATACCCCGTATCTGTCGAGGGTGATGATTCTATATTGGTAAGCGAGGGTTCTGTTGTCGTTCTTAAAAGTGGGGTTTCTGATGTTGTATTTAATGAGCTGATTTTTTTAAGTATTGCTCCTAATGAAACAACCAGCATAAGGACACTTAAATTTAAGATTTCTGCTCTTGGACTTCAAAGTCAAGAGGTTGTCCTTAAACAATTGGCGGGCAACGTGGATCCTTTTGATGCAAAGAATATAGTTTATGAAGGTGCGACAGTTGAAATAGAACTTGAAAAGAGCTTGTTAGACTTAGACGCAGGGCAGAAATATGTCTATGCTGAAGGTGAGGGTGACGCACCAGCTACAGGTGCTATCTGGAAAAAAGTGCCAGTTTCAAATTATAAAATTACGGCTGATTCATCAAAGAAAGTGGTAAATATAGCAATTTGTGATTCAAACGACAAGGTAGTTAGGTTTACAAGAATTAGTTTGGCTAATTTTACTGTTTCTGGACTTGAAAATGTGCAAGAAAATAATGAAGAGGGTTCGGCTCTCACGCTTAAACTTTTTGGCACTAAATTTTCGCATGCCATTGTAGACAAGCCGTCTGATCTTAGTTCGTTCTTATCAGTGGTTACAACTCCATCCACATTGGCATTTGGAAGTGGTTTTGGGATTGAATATGATGATGAAACAACAGCTACAGTTAAGTTTCTTGGCAACTCAAGTGAGGACTATGATAGTAAAGTGGAGTTGGCGTTCAATTTGGGATGGTATGCTACTGAACTTGGAATGGATCTTCAAACGATAGGTTTTTTAAATCCTGGTGATGATAAAATGTTGCCGCCAACAGATTTAAGTATTATTTATGATAATGGAACAAAGTCATTTACATTTACGCCAAATGGAAAGCAACTATATGAAAGTGATTATGAGTATAATACTAATGGTGGATTAAACTGGGTAGATTGTGCGGGTTTTGGCAACTTTGTGATACCATTTAAGAGCGAAGACTTAAGTTTTGTAGGAATATTGAAAGTTCGAACCAAAGCAGTATATGCGGAAGTTAATGAGGTAATGGTTGAGTGGATGGCAGCGAGCGAAGC
>JAVBKL010000016.1:0-18119 GCA_031554055.1 Eubacteriales bacterium
GGCGTTCAGGGCGTGCAAGGCGAACAAGGAGTTCAGGGTGAACAAGGGCCAAAGGGTGACCCAGGAACCGGTGGAAGCACAATCATTCCTTATGCGTCTGGCACACCTGTCAAACTGTCAAGCATATTAAGTGGGATTGCAGGCGTACCAAGTTTTGTCGGTTTTGGAAGTTCCGCACCAGGGTTTGAAATTTTAGGCGAGACCATCACCCTCTCGGGTTCAGGCTCAACGCTTTCAAACTTTGCTTATTCTCTGCCACGTGACGGCGTTATCAATTCAATCTCTGCTTATTTTAGCACAACAGTTGCTGTGTCTTTGATTGGCTCACACATGAGGATTCGTGCACAGCTTTATGTTTCGGATAAACCAAATGATGTGTTTAGACCTTTGCCGGGTGCAGTCGTAAATTTATCGCCTGAACTAAGCGGCATCATCAGCATCGGCACAATTTCCAAAGGAATTACAAAAGGCTTAAATATTCCAGTAAAGGCGGAGTCAAGGTTGTTGCTTGTATTTTCCATAACTTGCACAGGGCTTACACTTGTAAATAGCGTGCTTGGTTTTGCCAGTGCGGGTGTTGCAATTTCATAGAAATTCATACAAA
Organism: Eubacteriales bacterium; assembly: GCA_031554055.1. Taxonomy (GTDB): domain Bacteria; phylum Bacillota; class Clostridia; order Lachnospirales; family JAVBKL01; genus JAVBKL01. The sequence goes on from JAVBKL010000016.1 coordinate 605, forward strand.
AAAGGAAGTGCGGGTTGTCCGCACTTCCTTTAAGATTTTTAATAAAAAGCCTCGTATAAAAATAGTCCTTGGGGCGGTGCAGTAAAACCAGCAGCCTCTCGATTGCCGTCTCTTAAAATCTTTTCTAAATCTTCGCATTTTATTTTGCCTTCGTTTACTTCTAAAAGCGTACCAACGATGATGCGAACCATGTTGTACAAAAATCCATCGCCATGCACAAAAATCTGGAGCTCATTGCCAATTTTCTTAAACTCGATTTTATAAATAGTTCGACTGGTGGATTTTTTTGATTTCTTCTGCGTGGTGAACGCACTGAAATCATGTATGCCCACAAAAGCTCGTGAAGCTCGCTCAAGCAACTCAAGATTGATTGCACTTGGATATTGCAAACTGTATTTACGCAAAAATGGATCAGGGATTTTGTCATTCAAAATTCGATACAGGTATACTTTTGACTTCACATTGTACCTTGCGTGAAAACGTGGGGCTTCATAGGAGAGATTCCTCACACTAATATCCCCCGGCAATTCAGCGTTGATGGTTTCTAAAAGTTCAAGTAGGGGCTTGTTCGTTTCTGCTGCAAAATTAATCACTTGTGCAAGGGCATGAACGCCAGCGTCGGTGCGACCCGATGCGATGATCTCGGTTTTTTGTCCAAACACGTTTGACAATGCATTTTCAATGGTTGCTTGTATGGTGTTGTCAGAATTTTTTTGGCTTTGCCAGCCGTTAAACCGAGTACCGTCGTAAGAGATTATTGCTTTTATATTTTTCAAATAGAGTCCTCTTTTCTTTTGATGATGCTATCATGATTATATATTAAATTTGCAAGCATTGCAACTCATTGCAACTCATGCAATTGGCAGCAAAAGGTTCTGCATGAAAAAAAATACTGAATGTTTACTTTTAAAAGTGAATATGCTATTATTAGATGTGAATTTAATTTGTATTTTAAAATGTTAAAGTGAGGTTTTTTGAAATGCCTGAAGAGGACCCGTTAATATGGCAGCTGTTGCTGCAGTTAACACTTATACTGATCAATGCTGTCTTTGCGTGTGCAGAAATTGCAGTTATATCAATGAATGATAATAAGCTTGAGAGGCTTTCATCGACAGGGGATAAGCGAGCAGTTAAATTACTTTCACTTACAAAACAACCGGCTAAATTTTTGGCTACCATTCAAGTCGGAATAACCTTTGCGGGATTTTTGGGTAGTGCGTTTGCCGCTGACAATTTTTCTGATAAACTTGTAAATACACTTGTGAGCATGGGCGTTACGATGCCGATAGAAACGCTTGATACAATTGCAGTTATCGTTATTACGTTGATACTTTCGTATTTTACGCTGGTACTTGGTGAGCTTGTGCCCAAACGGATTGCTATGCAAAATTCGGAGGCACTCGGACTTGCTATGTCTGGGCTTATCTATTTTATATCAAAATTGTTTGGACCACTCGTTTGGTTCTTAACAATTTCTACAAACGGATTATTAAGGCTTCTTCGGATTGATCCAAATGCGGCAGGTGATGAAGTTACTGAAGAAGAAATTCGTATGATGGTTGATGTGGGTACCGAAAACGGAAGCATTGACCAAGACGAAAAAGAAATTATACACAATGTGTTTGAGTTTGACAACATGACAGCCGATGATGTGATGACACATCGAACAGAAGTCTCGCTTTTGTGGTTGGAAGAAAACGACCAAGCTTGGGAAGACACCATTGTTGAAAGTCGTCACACGAATTATCCGATTTGTGATGAGAGCATGGACGATATTATCGGCATACTTAATACAAAAGATTATTTTAGAATGAAAGACCGTAGCCGTGAAAACGTGATGAAAAAAGCGGTGCGTTCGGCACAGTTTATCCCAGAATCGGTTCGGGCTGATGTTCTGTTTAGAAATATGAAAAACAAACGAAACCACTTTGCAGTGGTGCTTGATGAATATGGCGGCATGAGCGGCGTAGTTACCATGAACGATTTGCTTGAGCAACTGGTTGGAGATTTGGAAGATGATGCAACTGTTCCGCTTGAGAAGCCTTTAATCGAGAGAATTGATTCAAAGACGTGGCGAGTTGGTGGTATTGCATCACTAGAAGATGTTGCAACAACAATTGGCTCACAACTTCCAATAGATGAATACGATACGTTTTCATCCATGGTTTTCGGTTTGCTCGGTACAGTACCAGAGGACGGAGAAATGCCAGAGCTTGAGGAATTTGGACTTGCCATTAAAGTAACCGAGATTTTTGAACATAGACTTGAGACGGCTATCGTTACGGTAGTGGATAAATAAAAAAAAAACAGCAAGTGCTGATTAAAAGCACTTGCTGTTTTTTTTATTCTTGAACAATCTTATTCTTGTTTTTAAGTTTACAAATCAGTTGCGTCATCGTCCCCATAGGGCAGTACACGCACCAAGACCTTGGCTTAAATAAAATCATGGAGATTACACCAAGTGTCGTTGCAGTCAACATGACTCCGTAAAATCCAAAAGAAAATTGTGCAACCCAGCCATCAATATGGCTTGTGTTTGCCCAGTGCCAAGGCAGTTTAAAAGTCCAAAGAAGCGTAACGGTTTCTGAAAGTGTTTTTGCACCAGCCGCAACGAGGTATGTATTAAAAATCATGAGCATAAACATGGACAAAAAGAAAACCATAAACCCATAGCGAAACCAATTTGACTTTAAGAAGTTTGGCGTTTTGCGATTGGCTGAAAGTTTACAGTTCTTGCCAAGTACATGAAAGAGCTGTCCACGTCCACAATATTTATCACAATAGGCTTTGCTTCCGCCAAAAATTGCAATGAGAAGTGGTATGCCAAAACACAAAAGACCGAGCCAAGCAAAAACAATATTAACAAACCCGAGCATTAAGTAAAGTGCCGAAGCGATCCAAAGATAATCATACCATTTTTTATTTTTTGTCATTATGCAGCACCTCCACAGAAATAGCGTCCGCCGGACAGGCACTTGCACAAATTCCGCATCCAACGCACATATCTACATTTACCTTGGAACAGACGCCGTAATAAATTGAAATTGCATTTTGGGGGCAAGCTTTTCTGCAAACCCCACAAGCAACACAAGCTTTTTTGTTTACATGAGCTTTTTTGCTTTTTTTAGTTTCCGATTTTAAATTCCCCATACAGTCCTCCAACAAAATTAATAAGTAATACTAATTCACGTTAGAGCGGCAGAATAAAATTTTCACAGCGTTAGCGTTCAGCACACGTATCAAGTGCGGCATGAAAATTTTATTATATACCTAAAATGTGAATTAGTATGAAGTATAACATATTGTTTGCGATAGTTCAGTGATAATGTCACGCATGTTTATGAAAACAAAAAACGGCAACCCCATAAAAAGAGATTGCCGATTAAAATTGAATCCTTAATTTTTGTGTGCTGGCACGGTCTCTGTCTCTGCTGGCTCGGGCGATGAAGATGTGCCCTCGGAGCTATCAGTTTCTAGCAACCGCATTACACTTCCCACTTGCCTATTCGAAAGTGCAAGCACCATCATAGACGCTGTTGCAAGTACGTTGTTACTGCTATGGCGAACCATTTCTTTTGCCATATCGGCATCTTTAATTCTTGAATTGGCATCGGAGGTGTTCAAACTAAAGCTCGCAAGGCTTGTTGTAATTTGCTCAAGTCTGGTTTGATACGCCCCAATCTTTGCACGTTCCATGCTCAAATAATTTAGTCCGTTGTCAATTTGGCCAATTGCATTGTTCGCATTTTGGGCTGTTGTTATATCCACACCAGAGCCAAGAAGGGTTGATGCATTCACGGTTCCAATGCCGATATTCATCATCTGTCCGGCGTTTGCACCCACTTGTAGCATTAAGCCAGGTCCCGAAACAGGAAGAGCACGGTTTATGACTTGGTTGGGCGGCGTGCCACCGTTTGCAAAATTGGTAGTCTCTGGTGAATGAATCGTCGGCCAAATAACCATAATGCTCACGCCATTTAAATTAAAATCTTTTTTACCTGTTGGTGTCTCGGAAGAAGGAGTGGAGGCATTTGGCACAGCATCGGCATCGGAATAACTTCCGCCAGACAGACCGTAATTGCCCCCGGCAGAAATTCCCATGTGGTCGCTTAAAAAATCAAGAAACTCTTGGTCGGTTGTTCCGATTTTTTCTTGCATTTCATTCCAAAGGGTGTTTACGGTTCTATCGTTTCCAAAAGTAGACTTTACAGCTTCATGAAATGACTGTGTTTTTATATTATTTAAAAGTTCAGCGATTTTGCCGCCGCCCTTTGTCCCATCGTAATGATCAAGGTACTGAACAAATAAATACCCAGAAGAGTAAGATTCATAAGAGCCATTTGCTGGCGGTGCAGATTTTGACAAGTCCGATTTTGCTTGAGCAATTGATTGAGAAGTCTCAAAGTCGCTGTATCGATAAGAGGCACCATGAACCGCTTCGGCCAAACCCTCGGCAAACCACTCGGGCAATTTTCCCAAGTCGTCACTACCGATTTGATTGTTCATAATACCATGCATCATTTCATGCGTGAGCACACGGTCAAGCAACATGCCGCCTGCTTCAGGCCCGGAACCGCTGCTTGTCGGGTCAAATTCTGAATTCAGTGCATTTTTTAGAAAATTGCTGTTGATTACAAGTTTATAGTCTGTGTTATTGGGGCTTGAAGCCATATAAGCTACGGCAGAACCCGCAACCGGTTCAAAAGCAACTGTGAGTTTTATGTTTTCATTAAAGGCAAGCCCTGTTCGCTCCTGAATGGCACGAGCGGCATCATTTAACCAAGTACCTTCAAGGTATTGCAATATTTTTGATTGTAGCTCTCCCATTGTAGTTCCGTCGCCGCTGTCTGGCGTGCCGAGCACACCGTTGCTAAATGTTGGGCTTATATACGAACCAGAGCCATCTAACAGCCTACGGTTATTAAATTGTGTTCTTTCAGTTACATAGTCGATTTCTGTAACGAGTTGGTTTACTTCGAGTTGCATTTTATCTCTGTCTTGGGGATCATTCGTTTCGTTTGCAGACTGAACGGCGAGTTCCCTCACTCGATTCACAAGGTCATTAATGCCGTTGAGACCGCCGTCGGCGATTTGAACCAAAGAAATGCCATCCTGTGCATTTTGTTGGGCACGGTCAAGTGCAATAATCTGCGAACGCATTTTTGTTGAAATAGCCATACCAGAAGCATCGTCGGCACCAGAGTTTATTTTGACACCAGTAGCTAATCGCCGAAATGTTTCCGTTTGTTCGAAATTTAGTGCGTTTAAAAAACGCTGTACGCTTAAAGCGGTTAAATTTGTATTGATAACAGTCGTACTCATACGCATTGCCTCCTTGCGTTAATCCCAATTCCCAATAATTTGCTTAGAAAGAGGTAAGTGACATTTTGGACAGAACACGGTTTCATTTTCTGATGATGTACTTAAAATAGAATCACATTCATTACAATGCGAAATGAATTTTCTGGATAACCCTGCGGAATCTACTAAAGTTAAAACGGATGCCGTTGTGTGTAAGTTGCATTTTTTACAAAACCCAGCTTGGTTGGTTGATTCAAAAGAAATTGGTTTTCTGATTTTTAACCAGTGCTGAACAGATTTATCACTTCGAAATTTATACAAAGCTGTTTCAAGCCTAAAGTCCATGATTCCGTTACCCAAAAAAAAGGTAACAGCATAATCGCATTTGCCACATTTACTATCTACAACCGTTCCCAAAATATCGCTCCTTTCATATATTATACCCCTCATTATAGTATATAACAATACTGTTATAACTTGCAACAATATTTTCACAAATGACAGGACAATTTAGCATACAAAAAAAGGCTTTGTTGACAGTTGTTTATAATGTTTATATAATACTATAAAATTTCTTGTGCACATATAAAAACAATTGGCGAGGTGAAAGTGTGAAAGAGTTGTTTGGTAAGCTTAGCGAATGGTTAAATAATAATCAAGATGCAGTTTTGGCCTCCATCGTTGCAAGTTCGGGTTCCACGCCAAGAGGAATCGGCGCACATATGCTTGTGGCAAAAAACAAAAGAACGCTCGGCACAGTTGGCGGTGGTGCCATCGAACTGAAATCGCAAGAGATTGCAATGGCAGTGCTTGAAAATAAGAAATCTAGACTAGAAAAATTCAGACTTTCGTCAAGTGAAATAGCAGACCTTGGCATGATTTGCGGCGGAAACGTCACCGTGTACTTTAAATATTTTTCTTGTGATGAAAAAAATAAAGTGTTTGTAAATGAAGTTTTAAACGCATTCAAAAAAGGTGAGAACTGTTGGCTTGCCATTGAAATGTCAGAATCCGCCGATGCAGAAATTTTAATCAAGCAAGACAATCACATGGAAAATGAAAATTTTTATATGGAGCAGATTATTTCGAAAAGTAGAATTTATATATTTGGCGGCGGGCACGTGGGTCAAAAACTATCAACTGTTCTCGGCAACTTAGGCTATAGGCATACTGTTGTAGATGATCGGGCAGAATTTTGCAACAAAGAACTTTTCCCTTTTGCAGATGATGTAATTTTGACAGACATTACAAACCTTGGCAATATTAAAATAAGTAATAATGATTTCGTAGTGATTGTGACAAGGGGGCATCAGCATGATTTTCATGTTCTGTCTTGGTCGATGAAAACAGAGGCACCATACATCGGTATGATCGGCAGTAGAGGTAAAATTGCTAAGACATATGATAAATTGTATAAACTTGGATTTTCTAAAGAGGATACGGCAAGAATTCATTCGCCGATTGGACTTGAAATTTATGCAGAAACCCCTGAAGAAATTGCAATCAGTATTGCGGCAGAAATTATAAAAGAGAAAGCTACTCTGAAAAAGAATCAAATGATGGAGGCATAAATGAAACCAACAATCACAGTTGAAACGATAAACGCAGTCGGACATATCCTCTGCCATGACGTGACACAAATTATTACAGGCGAAAAAAAGGATGTGCTTTTCAAAAAAGGACATATCATAAAACAAGAGGACATTCCGCTCTTGTTGTCAATTGGCAAAGAAAATCTATATATTTGGGAATCCAAAGAGGGCTTCTTGCATGAGAACGATGCAGCCGAAATTTTATATGCACTCTGCAAAAGCGACTTCATGCACCCATCAGAAATAAAAGAAGGCAAGATTGACATTATTTCAGAGGCAAGTGGTTTACTTAAAGTTGACGTGGAGAGACTGGAGCGAGTAAATTTTTGCGAAGACATGATGATTGCCACAAGAAAAAATAATTCAGTTATAAAAGTAGGGGACAAGCTTGCGGGAACCAGAGTGATTCCGCTTTTGATCGAATCAGAAAAAATGGAAAAAGCAAAAGAGGCGGCGGGTGATCAGCCGATTTTGTCAATCTTACCGTTTAAACAAAAAAAAGTGGGCATTGTCACAACAGGAAACGAAGTGCTCGCCGGCAGAATAAAAGACAGCTTTGGGCCAATCTTAATTGACAAACTAAGTGAGTATGACACGATTGTTTTGGGGCAGAAATTGGTTGGTGACTCACATAAGGATATTACAAAAGAAATCATGAGCTTCATCGAACAAGGGGCAGACCTCGTCGTTTGCACAGGCGGCATGAGCGTGGATGCAGATGATAACACGCCGCTTGCCATTAAAAATACTGGGGCAAAAATAATTTCTTATGGTATGCCTGTTTTGCCTGGTGCGATGTTTTTGCTTTCCTATTTTGAAAATAAAATACCTATTGTTGGGCTCCCTGGTTGTGTCATGTATGGCAAACGCACGATTTTTGACTTGCTATTGCCAAGGCTTATGGCAGACGATTTCATTTCTAAAACAGAACTCGTAAAGCTTGGGCATGGTGGTTTATGCTTGGGCTGTGCCGTGTGCCACTTCCCAAACTGTAGCTTTGGAAATTAATGGTTAAATATAGAAAAAGGCAAATCACGTGAAGTGACTTTGCCTTTTTTTGTTATCCGATGTTCTCATATGACAAATACATCGGCTTCATGGTTTTCGGTTCAATAATAATGTTGGCATCAATTCCGTAAATCGCTTTCATGTTTTCTTGTGTAATCACTTGTGCGGGTGATCCCTGTGCAATGATTTTTCCTTGCTTCATACCAATCATAAAATCTGCAAACCTTGAAGCGTTATTTAACTCATGCAAAACCATTACGATGGTGCGACCCTGTTCGTGATTAAGCTTTGATAACAACGCAAGCACATCCAGTTGATGCGACAAATCCAAGTAAGTTGTTGGCTCGTCTAACACCAAAATTTCAGTATCTTGACACAAAGACATGGCAATCCAGGCACGTTGTCTTTGTCCGCCAGATAAATCTTCGAGATTACGATTTCTGTATTCAAGCATGCCAGAAACTCGCAAAGAATTGTCAATGATTTTAAAATCTTCTTTGTTCAAAGTGCCAAACCCTTTTTTATGTGGAAACCGCCCATAAGCGACAAGTTCATGCACCTTGAGTCCTAGAGGGGCTTTTGGCGTTTGCGGAAGAACCGCCATCTTTTTTGCAATTTCGGTTGACGACACGGATTTGATGTTCATGCCGTCAATAAAAATTTCGCCACGGTCGGGTTTGATGATTCTTGCGATGCTCTTGAGCAAGGTTGATTTTCCGCAGCCGTTTGCTCCGATGATGACGGTGATTTTTCCTTTTGGGATAGACACGTCCATATTTTCAATGATTGGCTTTTCGCCATATCCGAGCGTTAAACCTTGTACAGTTATAATTCCCATGTATATTCACTCCCATTTACTGTTTCAATAATAAATAAACAAAATAAGGTACGCCGATAATGGAGATTACGATTCCCAAGTGAAGCTCCACAGGTGCAAACGCATTTCTCGCAATCATGTCTGCAACAACAACCAAAATCATTCCGATAAACATGGCGGTCACAAGGAGATATTTATGCTTAGGTCCTGTGAGCTGTCTTGCAATATGCGGAGCCATAAGCCCCACAAAAGAAACACTTCCGGCAACTGATGTGGCAGAGCCAGCCAAAGCCACAGCCAAAACGATTAACACCAGCCGTTCACGCTCCACATTTACACCAAGACCGCTCGACATTTCATCACCCAGATTAAACGCATCTAAATAACGAGATTTATATACCGACAACGCAGTGATGATAATAATAATAGGAGCAACTGCAACGACATAACTCCAGCTTGCACCCCAAATACTTCCGGACGTCCACATGAGAATCGTATTAAAATCTTTGTTGTCAAAACTCAATTGAGCCACAATAATGATAGCACTGAATGCGGCGTTGATGGAAATTCCCATAAGCAAAAGTCTTGTGGAGTTTACGCCTTTTTTCCAAGCGAGAATATAAATTAAAGCCGCGGCAACAAAACCACCAAGAAGTGCAACAAGCGGCATGGTGTAAATAGCAAACGTTGCCATGCCATAATAGTTGTTGCCGTTTGTCAAATAAATATAGATAACAACAAACAGAGCGGCTCCAGTACTGATACCAAGAATGCCGGGTTCTGCCAAGTCATTATCGGTTACGCTCTGGAGAATGCCACCAGACACAGCGAGTGCTCCGCCAACCAATATAGCAATCAAAATCCGTGGCAATCGTATCGTGAACAACGCAAGTTCTTGGTTGTCACTACCCATGCCAAGAAGTGTTTTAGCAAAGTCAAGGGGACTGATAGCAAGTGTTCCGAGATTTAAACTAACAAGTATGGAACCAATTAAAGCGAAGCAAAGAATCAAAATGATATGGATAAATCTTTTATTGTCATAGTTAGGTTTAGTTTTCATTTGTCGCCCCTCCTCACGAGATAAATCAGAAAAGGAACACCAATGAGGGAAGTAATCGAACCAAGGGGAACTTCAAGCGGTGCGGCAATTATTCTTGCGAGAAGATCGCTATACACAAGCAGAACGCCCCCAAAAACCATAGACACAGGAATCACAAAGCGGTAGTCAGACCCGATACACATTCTTGCAATCTGTGGAACAATCAAACAGACGAACCCGATGTTTCCACCAACTGCCGCTGCCGAACCGCTTAACAGAATGATGGTCGCAAGGCTTACAAACCGAATCCTGTTTGGCTTCTCACCAAAACCGATGGCAATTTCATCACCAAGACTTAGTGCCGTTACTTTTGGCGAGATAGCGATTGCGGAAGTTAAAGCGATTGACCCAACCAATGCAAGAATCATGACGGACTCCCAAGTGACACCGCCAAGTCCTCCGGCAATCCAAAATGCCAAGTTTTTCGAATTATTGGTTAAGAGTGCCGTCAAAGACGCAAGCGATATAAATAACATACCAAGGGCTGTTCCGGCTAGAATCATGCGGGTGATGTTGATGTTTGCTTTTTTAAGGCTCAAAAGGAAAATTAAAACAGCGCTGATGGATGCACCAACAAAAGAAAATAAAACTTTCCCGAGAGTTCCAGACACAGGGTGGAACGCCATGTAAATGGCTACAGCCAGTGCCGCCCCTTGGGTTACGCCCATGATGGACGGCGAGGCAATTGGGTTTCTCGTAATTCCTTGCAAGATGGAACCAGACGAAGCCAAGAAACAACCGATGATGATAGAGGCAATTGCTCGAGGCAAACGAATGTCACGAATAATTTGAGATTCAATTGTATTTTCTGAACCGAAAAGGCTTTTCAGTACATCGAAAAACGGAATGCTTTTTGCTCCGTAGGAAACGGAAAGAACTAATCCTAAAGAAATAAGGATTAGTCCCAAGATAATAATAATAGCAGTAAAGAAAAACCGAGTTTTGTTTAAAGTGTTTTCCATGATAACACCATTTAATTTGCTGTAAGCAAAGTTTTCATTTCGTCAGCCAAACTTGATCGGCCATAAACGCTATAGGCTTGGTTAAAATATGGCGATTGTGGTAGCCATATTACGTGGCCATCTTTTACAGCTCGCATACTATTCCAAACGCCGCTTGCTTCAAGTGCCGCTTTGTCCTCGTCAGATGCAAGCACAACCATGTAGTCCGCATCGACTTCGGTAAGTCCCTCAAGTGTTGCAGTTGGCAAAGTAATGCTGTCTTGCTCTGGTAATTTCGCCGGTGCTGCAAGTCCCATGTCGTTATACATAATATCGCCATAGGCCGCTCCGGTAAATAAGTAGTAGTTGCTGCCACCTGTTAAAAATGAAAAGTAAGTTGTGTTTTCGCCGTTCGCTGCTTTGATTGCTTCGCCGATTTGTTTTGTTTTTGTATCGTAGTCGGTGATATATTTTTCGGCTAAGTCTTTTTTATCAAAGATTTCAGCAACCATTCTAAGGTCAGCACGCCAGTCGTTTACATTGGGGGTGATGACAATTGTGGTTGCGATTTTGCTTAATTGCTCGTAAGCTTTTTCGTGACGTTGGTTAATGATGATGAGATCTGGGTTTGTCGCAAGTATTCCTTCCACGTTCACGGCATCAGACATGGGGTAGCCAACGATTGTAGCTCCCGCTAACTCTTTTTCAAGGTAAACAGGAAATTTTGTGTAGTCATATGCATCGGAGTCTGCTGTTGCCACTGGTTTCATTCCAAGTATGTACAACATATCACTAATTCCAGATACGTCTGCAATTCTTTCGGGAGCTGCTTTGATTTCTACGTCACCTTTTTCTGTTTTAATGACTCGAGTTGTTGGAGATGCAGATTCAACAACGATTTCTGGAGGTGCCGCAGCCTCTGATTCTTGGGTTTTGGGCGCTTTGCACCCAACCAAAGATAAGGCAAGCGTTGTTACTATAACAAGGGTTAAGACTAATTTTTTCATGCGAGTTACTCCTCTGATTAATATAATTGGTTAGTTAGAACTAACGAACGAAGTTTACCATAGCTAACTTAAATTGTCAATACGCTTGTTTTTGGCAACTGAAAAAATATTTTTTGAAAACATATTGACCGACAAGTCAAGCAGAGTTATAATTGGTTTGACCAACAAGTCAATGGCTAATTCTGAAAGCAGGTGAAGTTTTAATGCAGTCCGGTTCACAGAGGATTTTGGAAGTAAGAGATGTAAAAAAAGAGTATTTAATGGGTGAGGTCAAGGTTGAAGCTTTGAGGGGGGTAAGCTTTGAACTGTTTGCTGGTGAGTTTGTGGTTATTTTGGGGCCATCGGGATCTGGAAAAAGCACCATGTTAAACATCATTGGCGGCATAGACAAACCAACTAGCGGCGATATTTTATATAAGGAAAAGGACATCGGGAAAATTACGGAACGAGCACTTACGCAGTATCGCAGGACGGCAGTGGGTTTTGTGTTTCAGTTTTACAACTTGATTCCAAACTTAACCGCAAAAGAAAATATTGAGCTTGCATCAGAGCTTTCTCAATACCCGATTCAGACAAATGAGTTGCTCAAAAAAATTGGGCTTGACGATAGGGGGAATCACTTCCCTTCGCAGATGTCAGGCGGCCAGCAACAGCGTGTTGCGATTGCTAGGGCTCTTGCAAAAAATCCAGATATTCTGTTATGCGATGAGCCAACAGGAGCACTTGACTTTAACACAGGCATTCAGGTGTTAAGACTTTTAAAAGACTTTAATGTAGAGTATAAAAAAACAGTGGTGATCATCACACACAACGCCGCAATTGGTGATATGGGTGATCGGGTTTTTAGAATCAAAGATGGGTTGATCGATAAAATTATTACCAATGAAAATCCAATCTCGCCAGAGGAGGTGAGCTGGTGATACTCGTTAAGAAGGCACTTAGAGCCATTTGGGAAAACAAAAAGGCTTACATTGCTTGCATTGTTCTGATTGCACTCGGCATTTTAATTTATGGTGCAATGGGCATTGCCGTGCGTGCCTTAGACGTAACTCGGGATACTTATTTTAAACAATACCGAATGGCAGATGTGTTTGGCACAGTAAAAGCGATTCCTAAAAGCGTCGTAAACGGATATGCGCAAGATATGCGGCGTTACGAAGGGCTTGCCGATGTAAACGGGCGATTCATTTATGAAGCTCGTGTGATTATGCCAAACAATGAAAAAATAATTACGATGCGAATGATTTCTGTTGACAGAAGCCTTGACAACCGAATCAACAATTTCTTAATTGACGGCAACGATTTTCAAAATGAAAATGACATCATGGTCGGCGAAACTTTTTTAACGGCACATCATCTTAAACTTGGCGATTCCGTTAAGTTAATCATTGACGGAAAAGAACGTGATTTTAATATTTGTGCGACAGTGCAAAGTCCTGAATATGTGTATGTAGTCAAAGATATGTCAGAAATGCTGCCGGATCCAGAAACTTTCTGCATGGCGTTTATTCCAGAGGAACAGCTTTTTTCGCTCACCAACAATTCAGGTATGTACAACGACATTTCCTTTATGCTAGAAAGCGGATACAAATTTGATGATGTAAAAAGTATGCTCGAAGATATGTTAAATAAATATGGTCTTGAAATGTTAATTCCGCAGAAAGACCAAGTCAGTTATGCCATGCTCGACACAGAAATAAAAAGCAACACCTCCATGAGCCAGAGCATTCCGTTTGTGTTTGTTTTGCTATCCATCATCATTCTCTACTTGATGCTTAAGAGAGTGATTGAACAAGACCGCTCACAAATCGGAACCATGAAAGCTTTTGGATATTCCAACACAAAAATCCTCGCCCATTATATGCTCTACGGTGCAATAACGGGGGTTATCGGCGGCGTCTTGGGCTGTTTGGGCGGGTATTTTTTATCAGGCAGTTTCCTTGTGATGTATCGTGAGTTTTATCATATGCCAAACTTGGTTCGTGCGGGTGTTTTTGAACATATGACAAACGGAATGATTATGGGCATGGTCGGAGGGCTCTTTGGTTCTTTCATGGGTGCGAGAAGTATTATCAAATTAAACCCAGCCGACGCCATGCGTCCAGCCGCACCAAAAGCTTCAAAAGCAGAAAGTGGTCGCCCGAATTTTTTTGTAAATCTTCTTTTGTCGTCAGGCGGCAAAATGGCAATCAGAAGCATCACTCGTGCAAAGCTTCGCTCGTTTGTCGTTGTGCTTGGCGTGATGTTCTCATTTGGAATCTTGGCGTTTATGGGTTCTTATGGGTCTATGATTGACGAAATGTTGTTTGTCCAGTTTTCAGAAATTCAGGTGTATGACGGCAAGCTTACGTTTAAACAGCCTGTTTCAAAAAACGCCGCTGTTGAAAGCATGGCGAGTGTTGACGGCGTGACAGAAGCGGAGGCACTGCTCGAAATTCCTGTGGAAATTAAAAACGGACATCTCTCGCAAGGTGTTGTTATAAACGGAATCCAGAAAAATTCAAATTTGTTTAAGGTGTACGATTCGGATTTAAAAATTGATTTAAAGCTTGCAGACAATGGCGTGGTCATCAGCAATGCTCTTGCCAAAAAATTAAATGCAAAAAAGGGCGACACACTTTATCTCTCGTCCAATTTGCTCACAGATGATATAAAAATTGTTGTGGCAAACGTTGTGGTGCAGAGCATGGGGCAGACCGCCTACATGGATATTGATGACCTAGCTCTTATGATGAACGTGAACCAAACAGCAACTTCGGTTATTTTTAATACCAGTGACATGAACTACGCAAAAGAATTTATGAAGCAAGCCAAGAATGTCAAAAACATCCAAGATGCACAAAGCATTTTAAAAATGTACAAGGACTTCATGGCATCGTATGATTTTATGATGAATGCGATGGGAGCCATTGCCGTTGTCGTGGCGTTCGCCATTATTTACAACTCGTCAACCATTTCTCTTTCAGAGAGAAAGCGAGAGTATGCAACACTTCGGGTGGTTGGCATGCAAGTGAAAGAGGTTACCGAAATTCTAAGTTTTGAATATTGGATTTTAGCGGCAATCGGAATGGTTTTGGGTATACCGTTTACTGGTTTGTTAAAGGAAGGCATTGCATCTAGCATTGACATTGATATGTTTACCTTCCCAACTTACACGCCTGTGGGAGCGTATGTTTATGCGGCGGCGGGCTGTATCATTGCCGTCATTTTATCCAATATGTCTGCATCAAAAAATATTAAAAAATTCGACATGGTCGAAGTGTTAAAGGAGAGGGAATAGCTTGAAGAAAATAGTAAAATGGATAATTATTCTTGTGGTTGCAATCGCTGCCATTGGTGGAGGAGTTTATTCTAAAAACCAGCCCATTGTTTTGGAAACAAAAAAGGTCGAACCGACAACGGCAACCCTCGACTTTACGGAGCAAGGCATTGTTGTGGCACAGAGAGTTGCAGAAGTTTACAGCCTTACCTCGGGAAAAATAGTAAACTTGCTTGTGAAAGAAGGGCAACAAATTAAAGTGGGCGATATAATTTGTGAACTTGACAAAACATCTTTTGAACTTGAACTAAAGCAAGTAGAGATGAACACAGAAAGCATAAAAGCACAGCGAGACAATCTGCGTGTGGAGGAACAACGAAGGCGAGACACATTGGTGTCTAGTAAAAATAATTTAGCCAGTGAACTCAAGACACTTGAGTCACAACAAAGCGGAGCAAACCAGTCAAAAGAAGAGCAGTTGCAATTAAAAGACGAACAAGTTCGTCTGCAAAATATTGTGATTGCACAGAGTGAGACTGATCTTGCACGTGCCATTGAAAATCTTGACAAAGTTGAAACCCTTTGGAAAAGTGGCGGACTACCAAAAAAAGATTATGACGACGCAGTAAAAGCAGTATCGTTGGCAGAAACAGCACTCGAACAAAACAAGCAACAAATCGAGGTAATCAAAAATACTGCCGATGTGGTGAACACCGAACAGTACGAAGCCATGAAGCAAGCCATCGAAACACAAATCGACGGAATTAACGATGATTTGAACAAAAACTATTCAGAGGCAATGTATAAATATTATACAGCACTCATGGATGCAAATGAAATAAGCAGCTTAAAGCTAAAAGACCAAATGGATTATTGCTCTGTGAGCTCGCCTGTAAGCGGAACCATCACCACGTTATACATAAAAGACACCAATGTTGTAACCCAACAAACACCTGTGGCAAGCATTACAACCGAGGGTGAAAACAACATAGAAGTGTTTGTTTCCACAAAAGATGTTGACGTGATTAAAGAGGGAAACAAAGTGGAACTTAGCCTTGAGAGAAGGCTTAATGATGTTGCCTCAACAGGAACAGTGAAGGGTCTTGATGATAAGGCAACCATTAAAGTTTCGGCACTTGGTGTAGAAGAACGACGAGTAAAAGTAACCATTACGCCAGATGATCCAAAGGAATTTAAAGAGGGTTATGACGTAGACGTTAAGTTTAATTATTACCGTGAGGAAAATAAAATTACTGTTCCAAAAACTGCCACCTTTAAAGAAAATGATGTTGATATGGTTTGGGTAATTAAGGACGGAGCAGCTGCGAAAGTGCAAGTAACAAAAGGTGCGGAGCTTAGGTCAGATACAGTTGTGGAAGGAATTAATGCGGGGGACATTGTTGTGACGGATTCAAGCTCTGCCTTGTTAAAAGAAGGGGTGAAGGTCAAAGTTGAGTGAGATAAGTACGAGTTCGAAAGATAAAATTTTACTGGCGGCGATTGAAGAATTTGGCGAACATGGATATAAGCACGCATCAACAAACAACATTGTGCAAAGAGCAGGGTTGTCGAAAGGATTGATTTTTCACTATTTTCAAAACAAGGAGAAATTGCATTTTGCTTGTATGGAGTATGCGATTGATGTTTTTAACAAGTTTATTAAAAACGAAAATCCTTGTGCCAACGCAGATTACTTTGACAGACTGCTTAGTTTTTCTATCAGTAAATTAAAATTTACGCATGAGCACTTGCTGATTTCCAGAATGTTTTCTGATGCGTACTTGCTTTTTGGTACAGGGAAAATGCCGCATTTTGCCAATTTTTTTGACAACGTAACAAAGCAGCAATGGAATATGCTTGTTGAGGGAGTAGACACCTCACATTTTAAGCAGAATATACCGATAGATATGATGCTAGACTATGTGCATTCGGCTCTTGATACGCTTGCACAAAAGTATATCAGAAAATATATTACAACAAATGAAGTAGCTTCGATTGATCAAGTTGAGTTAATTAAGGAGGTGCAAGTGCTTGTGAACTTTATTAAGTACGGAGTTTATGTGGAGGAACTATGAACGAAAAAGCGTTAAACACTTTGGAATTTAATAAAATGCTGGGGCGATTGTCTTCAAAAGCGATTTCGCAAAAGGGTAAGCAACTTACCCTTTTGCTTCGCCCTGTTTGCGAATTGGAAACGATTAAGCTTTGGCAAAAAGAAACAACAGAAGCGGTTTCGATGATATTAAAAAAAGGTTCGCTGCCTCTTGGCGGTATCAAAGAAATTGATTCTGCTATCAAAAGGGTAAACCTCGGGGGAAACTTGTCGATCACAGAGCTTTTACACGTAGGAGATTTTTTGTATGTGTGCCGCAAGGTTTCGAATTATGCGAGGGGCGAAGGGCGAATTACTGTATCTGAACTCTTAGACCCACAGTTTCAAGCACTTCAAAATGCCCCAGAACTCGAAAAAGAAATCAATCGCTGCATTGTG
>JAVBKL010000145.1:0-13153 GCA_031554055.1 Eubacteriales bacterium
CATTTCGGCTCGTCGTTTTTCTTTTGAAGCAAGTCAGATAAATAAGTGATTTTTGCTTCTTTTTCTGATAATATTTTTTGGGCAAGCTCGAGTTGACTCTTGAGTTTTTCAACAGAGTCATCGCTTGGTGGAGCGGCTTCTGTTTTTGGTGGAACGAGAGTGGGGTAAAAATCCTGATACAAGTCTGGAATCAGTTGTATGTCGTGCGGATTGTTTTTATCCACATATACTTGTCGGATAAAAAATTCGCTCTCATGCATTGGCTCACCCGAAACATAAACAGCTTTGATTGGGTTTACACAAAACTTATTTTTATAGCGTTGAGGCCTTGAAAAATTAAGTCCACCGTCTTCCGAGACACAATAATTCAGTTGGTTTTGGTTTAGATAAGTTGCAAACACAACATTTTTGACAGAAAAAAGCAGACAATTCTCGAGTCGCTGTGCTTCACAAATAACCTTTGGGTTTGAGAACTGCTCGTTTTCTTTTTTTCGGTAAATCAATTGGCTCGAGAAAACGCTCTTCACGATGTACAAAACATGGATTGCGTTGTCGGTTGTTAAAAAGGAAGTATCGGTTACATTGTAAGTGGTGGAATGAAACACATGATAATTTCCTTGGCGAGCTGGTGTGATTTCACGATAACCCAAGCTGATTTCTGGCGAGCGAGTTTGATAAAAAAGCACGTGGTGCTCGCCGTTTACCTTTTGCATTTGAAACATGGAGTCGGGTAAGTTTGCAAATTTATCAATGCGAGAAGCCTGTGTCCACGTTCCTTTTGTAGGTCCTGACTGTTGCATGACGATGTAATTTGAATTATCCTCAGGGAGATTGTACACGAGGCTAATGCCACTTTTTGTAATAATGGGGTTAAGTTGCATCACGTGGATTTTGGTGCTCTGGTTTTTTAAAATCGGCTGTTGCTTAAAGGCACCGCCCATGTTGCTAATTAAAATAATATCGCCGGTATAGTTTTGGCAAAACAAATAAACTACACCATCATCGCCAAGACTAACGGTGTAGTTTTCCCTTGCACTAGAAAATAGAACTTGCTCGCTGCCCCATTTTGTATTTTCAAAAATGCGGTACAGGATGCCTTGTTCCTTTGTGTAATAAAAACTGTATATTCGATTTTGAACTCTAACGATGTGGTTATTAAGCATAGCATCACCTATAGGTTTTTATATAGTGTATGATGCTGCATTCGAGTTTATGAAAAACTTTTTGCGAGATTCGAGTTTTTATATTTTGAGTTTTCAGAAACATCGATGCCAAACCAATCTGGTGGGTTAAAGCTTTTCATGTCACTGACTCTCGAAAATTCTACTTCAACAGTTATAAGTCCGTCATGTTCGCCCTCAAAAACATCAAGTTCCGCTGTGTGACCATCTGAAAGCGGAACAAGATACCTCGTTTTCTTAATCAACTTGCCGCTGGCTTTTTTTCTAAGATCTTGGTATTCTTCATACGAAATAGCAAGTTCAAATTCCTCACGGACAATGGAGCCAGAGCCTTTTACAGTCAAGTAAAATTCATCGTCTGCTTTTCTAAGCCTAATCACTGGTTTAAATGAGATATAGCTTTGTTCAATTTTTATATGTCTACACTCATTCAAATCAAAGTTCAATTCTTTTATTAGGTATTTTCTTTCGATCTCCAAAAAATCACTCCTTGTTTACATCAAACAACGCATTGAGCACTAGCCAATTCTGTGGGAAAAAATTGTTGATCGTCCAATAGCTTACACCTTCGAGCTTATATTTATTCGCAAGCAGTAGCTTCGCTTCAATGCTTCTTGCATCTTCAAACCAAACTTCGTGACGCTTTTTTAATTTATCGACATAATTAAAAAACGGTGATTGAGATTTTTCGTCAAAGCTAATCGCCACGTTTGCACTTCTAGCAAGTTCTACCGCACGGTAATTTCCGATTGACTTCGCCGCTGTTCCTTCCACGTGGGGGAGATTCCAGTCGTAGCCATAGTTTGGTATGCCCATGAGTATTTTGTCTGGCGGAATTTCTGTAACGGCATAGCTGATGACTTTTTCTACTTGGGGCAGGGGTGCCACCGCCATCGGTGCAGAATAAGTATAACCCCATTCGTAGGTCATTAAAATGACATGGTCAACAAACTTGCCGTGAAAGTTATAGTCATGTGCTTCATAGAGCCGTCCTTTTTGATCCCTTGAGGTCTTTGGTGCCAGTGCTGTGGATAAAAAATAACCAGCCGAATGAAGTCGTTCGCTTGCTTTTTGTACAAAGCTATTGTATGCGTTCACATCTTTAGGAAAAAGATATTCAAAATCAATATCTAGCCCCTTGTATCCTTTTTGCTCCATGATTTTCATTGCATTGGTAAGAAGGTTGTCTTGCACCGTTGCATTTGCCAAAATCCCCTCAGCAAGTTCGGTACTAAACCCGTCGTCTGTCATATTTGCAATGACCATCACAGGTTGTGCCGTGCTTTTTTTGCACAAGGCGAGCACACGAGTATCATCTAAATCGCTAAGTTCACCTGTTGCGGTTGGCTGATAAGCGAAGATACTCAAGTAAGTTAAATTGGGCAACGTCTTGTTGAGCGTGTTGTCAGAAATATTTGGGTAGGCATAGCCGTTTACGGTGAGCTTGCCAAGCTTTTTTGTTTCGCCGTTTAAAACGACTACGGTCTGCCCCACAACCAAAGTTTGTTCGGGAAGAAGTTCGTTGTCCTTAGCGATTTTCAAATAATTTACGCCATATTTTTTGCCGATGGAAAACAGGCTGTCACCTGGTTTTACAACATGAATTACCATTTTATCACACCCTACTATTTGCTAGTATATTGCTATAGGATATGCAACAAAATGCTTTGTGTGTTTACAACCCAAGTCCTGTTTTTAGTGCAGAAACGACTTGTGGGTCAAAGTGGGAACCTGATTCTTTCTCAAGTTCTGTGATGGCAAAGGCGTTTGTCTTGCCTTCTGAATAAGGGCGGTTACTTGTAATTGCGTCAAAGGTATCGGCAACAGCGATGATTCTTGCATTTAGCGGAATGTCCTCGCCGGCGAGACCTTTCATATAACCTGTGCCGTCAAATTTCTCGTGGTGATAAGCCGCACCGTCTGCCAATTTTTTTAATCGCTTGGAACTTGATAAAATCTTTTGCCCTGATGTGATGTGGGTTTTCATGATTTCATATTCTTCGCTGGAAAGGCTGCCTTGCTTATTTAAAATTTTATCGGGAATACTTATTTTACCAACATCATGCAGCTGAGCCATAATTTCTAGCTTGCCGAGTTCACTTTCAGAAAACTCGAGCTGTTTACCGATGACCAACGAGATTTCTGCAACTCTCTTTGAATGTCCCTGTGTGTATGTGTCTTTTGCATCAATGGCACCAGCCAGAGCAGATACGCTTTCTCGAAGGATTTCTAACGCTTCATTGTATAACTGCGAATTTTCGATGGCGATGGCGAGTGTACGAGAGATGTTTACAAGTAGCTCTTCATCTTTTTTAGAAAACGCCATCCCCATAAGTGGCCTAATAACTTGCAAGACAGCAATTGTTTTTTCGTTTCTAAGAATCGGAACCGTAAGAACGGATTGCCTTGTGGCTGTAGAACATTCGTTGTTTTGCTTCGAGTATTTACTTGAGTCTCGCACGTTAAGCGTTCTGCCATGTTCGGCAACCCAACCAGCCATGCCAAAACCCATTTTAATTCGAACACTATTCTCATACCAAAGTTCATTGGTTTCAAAATCTACAAAATATAAATTGCAAGTGAGGCATGACATTTCTCGTTTTGTAATTTGCGTAATCTCTTTCATGAGTTCGGGCAAAGTCAGTTTTCCAGAAATCCGATTGTTAATCGTAACAAGATTGGTGAGCCTTACCACTTTTTTTCGCTCTCGTAATAAAATTCCAGCACATATGAAAAAGACGATGATTGTAGTAATTGTTGATGCTACCATGTTTTCAGCTCCAGTTTAAAACGATATATTTTAGTATACAAGAAATAAAAGAATCAAGCAATAAAACAGCAAAGAAAAAATTGTGCAAAACAAATGTATATGCTATAATCTGGATTGTGGAAATAATAGATTCTAAAGCGCCAACAGAAAGGATTAGGAAACATGAGCAGACAAGATAATATTAGAAATTTTTGCATAATAGCACATATAGACCACGGTAAATCAACACTTGCTGATCGTTTGATTCAACAATCGGGGCTTCTTACAGAACGTGAGATGTCGGCACAGATTCTTGATAACATGGATCTCGAGCGTGAGCGTGGCATTACGATTAAAGCACAGTCGGTTAGATTGGTTCACAAAACCGAATCAGGCGAGGAATATATTTTCAACTTAATAGACACACCAGGACACGTAGACTTTAACTATGAAGTTTCCAGAAGTTTGGCGGCTTGCGAGGGTGCAGTATTGGTGGTTGATGCGGCACAAGGTGTTGAAGCCCAAACGCTTGCCAATGTTTACTTGGCACTGGAGAACGGGCTCGAAATTTTGCCAGTCATCAATAAAATTGACTTAATCAGTGCCAACCCAGAAAATGCAATCAAAGAGATTGAGGACATCATCGGGATTCCAGCGGAACACGCACCAAGAATTTCCGCCAAAAATAATATTAACATAGCAGAAGTTTTTGAAAAAGTAGTGACAGAGATTCCGTGTCCGAAGGGCGACGAAAACGCTCCGCTTAAAGCTTTGATCTTCGATTCCTATTATGATGCGTACAGGGGCGTCATCGTGTTCATGCGTGTCATGGACGGCAGCGTAAAAAAAGGCTCGCAAGTTTTGTTCATGGACACTAATAAAAGATTTGAAGTCGTCGAAGTCGGTTTTTTTGCACCGGGTAGGTACGTGGCTTGCGATGAGCTACGAGCGGGCGATGTTGGTTACATGACCGCCAGTATAAAAAATGTAGGGGACACAAGAATCGGTGATACGATTACCGAAGTGGCAAACCCAACCCAAACGGCTTTGCCGGGTTATAAAAAAGTAAACCCAATGGTGTACTGCGGCTTGTTCCCAGCGGACGGCTCGAAGTATCAGGATTTGAGGGACGCCCTTGATAAGTTAAAACTCAATGACGCTTCTTTGCATTTTGAACCAGAGACTTCGATGGCGCTAGGCTTTGGTTTTCGCTGTGGGTTCTTGGGGCTTCTTCACTTAGAAATTATTCAAGAGCGACTAGAGCGTGAATACAATTTAGATTTAGTCACAACAGCACCAAGCGTTATTTATGATGTATATTTGACAGACGGAACACAATTGAGATTATCAAACCCGAACGATTTGCCAGACATTACAAAAATCACCAGAATGGACGAGCCGATTGTCCGTGCGGATATTATTTTGCCGTCTGAATACATCGGTGCCATCATGGAGCTTTGCCAAGAACGAAGAGGCGAGTACAAGGGCATGGTATTTTTAGAGGAGACTCGTGCACGACTTTCTTATGAACTTCCACTAAACGAAATTATTTATGACTTCTTTGATGTGCTAAAGTCAAGAAGCCGTGGGTATGCTTCATTTGATTATGAGCTAATCTGCTACCGTGAATCAGATCTTGTTAAGCTTGATATTATGGTGAATCATGAAGTGGTTGACGCACTTTCGTTTATCGTGCATGGCTCAACGGCGTATGATCGTGGCCGCCGAATGGCAGAGAAACTCAAAAAGGAAATCCCTCGTCACTTGTTCGAAATTCCGATTCAAGCTTGTATCGGAAATAAAATTATCGCGCGTGAAACCGTTTCGGCTGTTCGCAAGGACGTTTTGGCAAAATGCTACGGCGGTGACATTACTCGTAAAAAGAAACTTCTCGAAAAGCAGAAGGAAGGCAAGAAACGTATGCGTCAAATCGGTAGCGTAGAACTTCCGCAATCGGCGTTTATGAGTGTCTTGAAGCTTGAAGATGAGTAATTTAGGAATTTATATCCATTTGCCTTTTTGCGTGAAAAAATGCAACTACTGCGATTTTGTTTCGTTTTCGGGCAAAGAAGCTAGGTTTTTAGAATACAAAGACGCCGTGATAAAAGAAATTTTGGCGACGGATTTTGCCGGACGAGAAGTGAATACGATATTTATAGGGGGCGGCACGCCAAGCGTTGTGCCCCCTTGTTTTGTTGAAGAAATTCTTTATGCGTTAAGAGCGAATCCTTTCGCTAAAGATATAGAAATTACAATGGAAGCAAACCCAGCCACGTTAAGTTATGAAAACTTGGTCAAGTACAAAGAAATGGGAATCAATCGTTTAAGTATTGGGCTGCAAGCTTCGCAAGACAGGATTCTAAAATTTTTGGGACGAGCACATAGCTTTGTAGATTTTTTGGAGAATTACCAAGCGGCAAGAGAAGTCGGTTTTAAAAACATCAATGTGGATTTAATGTTTGCTGTACCCACACAGACAAAAGAAGAATGGGTCGAAACGGTTGCGACAATTGCAAAACTAAATCCAGAACATATTTCGGCGTATTCATTAATCATAGAAGACGGAACGAAGTTTGGGCGGCTGTTTGATAGCGGGGAATTTCAAGTAATACCGGATGATACCGACAGGGAAATGTATAGCGTCTGCTGTGAGATTTTAAAGCAGTATGGTTATAACAGATACGAGATTTCGAATTTTGCAAAGAGCACGTTCGCATCAAGGCATAATATTAAATATTGGCGGCGAGCAGAGTATTTGGGCTTTGGCGTGGCGGCACATTCTTTGGTCGGTGATGTGAGATTTGAGAATGCTTCTGATTTTAATGAATACATGAGTGACTCACTTAAAAAAGAGAACGTGCAAGTGAGTCGGTCTGATGCAATGGCAGAATATATGTTTTTGGGACTTAGAATGACAAGCGGAATCAGTATACAGGAGTTTAATAAAAAGTTTGGTGACATCAACCAGATTTATGGTAGCGTGATTGAAAAGCATTTGAAAAATGGAATGCTTGTGAAAGAACGTGGACGGATTTTTTTAAGTGACAGGGGTATAGATGTTTCGAATATTGTTATGGCGGATTTTTTGTAGTGAAAGCGGAGAGTGCAATTCTTTTATTTTCACAACCACAACAAATTAAAAATTAAAAATTTCCAAAAACCACTTGACATTGTTTCATACAAGTGGTATTTTATTTTCAGACGTTAGCACTCAACAAGGTCGAGTGCTAACAACGAATAGAAGTCGACAAGGAGTGGTAAAATGATTTTAAACGATAGAAAAATTAAAATCTTGGAAGCCATTATTAGTGACTATATTAGAACCGCCGAACCTATCGGGTCTAGGACGATTGCAAAAAAATATGATTTGGGTGTAAGTTCTGCAACCATAAGAAACGAAATGAGCGATTTGGAGGAGATGGGTTTAATTGTTCAGCCCCATGCTTCATCAGGTCGAGTACCTTCAGACAAGGGCTATCGTTTATATGTAAACGAGCTTATGCGGGCGAGAGAGCTTTCACTTGAGGAATCAGATTTTTTACAGCAACTCGTAACTAAAAACATAGGGCAAATTGATTTCTTAATGCAAGAGACAGCAAAAGCACTTGCGATGCTTACTAAGTACACAACGATTGTTTCAGAACCAAAAATAGTAAAGACAACACTCAAGCACGTTCAGTTTGTTCCGCTTGATGAAAACACAATTGTCATGGTGATTGTCACAGACAACAAGGTCGCAAAAAACCATGTGTTAAAAGTTTCAAAAGAGCTTGATTACCAAAAACTCAGTGAATTGTCTTTGGTGTTCAACAATATGTTTTCGGGGCTTTCAATAAAAGATATTATTAGTGAAGCAAGTGTTAAAACTTCGCAGATTGCAGAAGCAGTTGGTGTTTCGGCGGATTATTTAGAACCGATTTGGCAAGCGTTGTCTGTTGCGATTCAAGTGGAAGAAAGCGTTCAAATTTACACAAGCGGAGCCAAAAATATTCTGGAGTTTCCAGAATTTAGCGACATTGAAAAAGCACGAGCAATTTTTAACACATTAGAGGAAAAAGAACTACTCATTACGATTCTTGGGAATGGAACAAACCTTACAGAACCAAGCGTGGCTTCCTTACGCAATGATTTAATCAGCGTTGTCATTGGTTCGGAAAACAACTTGGTGGAGCTTAAAAACTGTAGCATCATTAAAGCAAATTACAATATTGGCAACGAGGTGGTTGGTAGCATCGGCGTAATTGGTCCAACCAGAATGGATTACCCTCAAGTAGTTTCGGTACTTGCTAATATTGTTAAAAATATAAATTCGGTTTTAAAAGGGATTTCAGGAGGTTAATCAATTGGGGATTTTAGGAAAGAAGGAAAAGGTGAACAAAATGAAAGACGAGCCAAAAAAAGAAAATGAAGCAGAGGATTTCAAAACAGGCGAGGTAGAACCAGAGGTTACAATAGAAGAAGTTAGCATCGAAGAAAATGGCACCGACAAACAAAAGCAAATTGATGAAATGACAGATAGGCTTCAGAGGACGATGGCGGACTTTGATAATTTCCGCAAGCGTACTCAAAAAGAACGTGCGACCATGCACGGCGACGGCGTAAGGGATACGGTTGCAAAGTTATTGCCGATTATTGATAACTTTGAGCGTGCGATGCAATCGGCACAGGATAAAGACGATGCGTTTTACAAAGGCATTGCCATGATTTACAATCAGTTAAGCGGTATGCTCTCTGATTTGGGCGTGGAAGCGATTGCAGATTTGCATGAGTCATTCAATCCAGAAATCCATTTTGCGGTTTCTCACATTGATGATAATAAGTACGACGAGAACTTGGTAATTGAAGTTTTACAAAAAGGTTACAAGTATCAAGACAAAGTTATTCGCCCATCAATGGTGCGAGTAGCAAACTAAAGCATATAATATAGGAGGCAAAATATATGGGAAAAATTATTGGTATCGACTTAGGAACAACAAATTCATGTGTGGCAGTTATGGAGGGCGGACAGCCCGTAGTAATTTCTAACGCAGAAGGTTTTAGAACAACACCTTCCACCGTTGGTTTTACAAAAACAGGTGAAAGACTTGTTGGCGAAACAGCAAAACGCCAAGCAATCACAAATTCGGACAACACAATTATGTCAATCAAGAGAAAAATGGGCACAGATTATAAAGTGGACATCAGCGGAAAAGGCTACTCACCACAAGAAATTTCTGCTATCATCTTGCAAAAAATGAAAGCAGATGCCGAAGCGTATTTGGGTCAAACCATTACAGAAGCTGTTATCACAGTTCCAGCGTACTTTACAGACAGCCAAAGACAGGCAACAAAAGATGCGGGCAGAATCGCAGGGCTTGACGTAAAGAGAATTATCAACGAGCCAACAGCGGCAGCACTGGCTTATGGTCTTGACAATGAAAAAGAGCAAAAAATTATGGTGTATGACTTGGGCGGCGGTACTTTCGACGTTTCAATTATTGACATTGGTGACGGCGTTATCGAAGTTTTAGCAACAAGTGGAAACAACAACTTGGGCGGCGACGATTTTGACGAAAGAGTTATTAAACATTTGGTTGCGGAGTTTAAGAAACTTGAGAACATGGACTTGGCTCAAGATAAAATGGCAATGCAACGTTTGAAAGAAGCGGCAGAGAAAGCTAAAAAAGAATTATCAAGTGCAACAACAACAAACATCAATCTTCCGTTTATTACAATGAATCAAGATGGACCAAAACATATGGATATTACGCTGACAAGAGCAAAATTTGACGACCTGACTTCTGACCTTGTAGAAGCAACCATGGGGCCTGTTCGTACCGCTCTTAAAGACGCTGACCTTTCTCCATCAGAACTTGATAAAATTCTTTTGGTGGGTGGCTCAACAAGAATCCCAGCGGTTCAAGAAGCAGTTAAGAAACTCACAGGCAAAGATCCATTTAAAGGAATCAACCCAGACGAGTGCGTGGCACTTGGTGCGTCCATTCAAGGTGGAAAACTTGCAGGTGACGAGGGTGCGGGAAGTATTCTTCTCCTTGACGTAACACCACTTTCACTCGGAATCGAAACGCTCGGCGGAATCGCAACAAAATTAATCGAGCGTAACACAACAATTCCTACTAACAAAAAACAAATTTTTTCAACAGCGGCAGACAATCAAACCGCAGTTGATATTCATGTCGTACAAGGCGAGCGTCAACTTGTAAAAGACAATAAAACAATGGGTCAATTTAGACTAGACGGAATCGCTCCAGCTCAACGTGGAGTTCCACAAATCGAAGTTGCATTTGATATTGACGCAAACGGTATCGTTCACGTTTCTGCAAAAGATCTTGGCACAGGCAAAGAGCAAAAAATCACAATTACAGCGGGCACACATCTGTCAGACGATGAAATAGACCGTGCAGTAAAAGAAGCGGAACAATACGCAGAGCAAGACAAAAAGCGTAAAGAAGCAGTTGATACGAAGAACGAAGCTGACTCAATGGTTTTCCAAACAGAGAAAATGGTCAAAGAGCTTGGCGATAAAGTATCAGAAGAAGATAAAAACAGAATTGAAGCAGAGCTTGTTAAGCTTAAACAAGTTTCAGAAAGAACCTCCATTGATAATTTATCAGATTCAGATGTTGAAGAACTTAAAGCGGCTACAGAGAGCTTAACAACTGTATTCCATGAGGTTTCTGCAAAAATGTACCAACAAGCGGGCGGACAAGAAACAGGAAATGCTCAACAAAATTCCGACGATGTGATTGACGGCGATTACAAAGAAGTGTAAAATAACTTATCCGAAAGGGCTGTGGCGTTGCTACAGCCCTGTAGTGATGAAAAATAACTTGTATAAATAATTAAGGGTGATTTAGTTGGCAGATAAAAGAGATTACTATGAAGTGTTAGGGCTAAACAAAGGTGCATCAGAAGATGAACTGAAAAAAGGCTATCGAAATATGGCAAAGAAGTACCACCCAGACGCAAACCCAGATAATCACGAAGCGGAAGCGAAGTTTAAGGAAGTAAGCGAAGCATATCAAGTGTTAAGCGACCCACAGAAAAAAGCGGCATACGACCAATTCGGTCACGCAGCCTTTGACCAATCAAGTGGCGGCGGTGGCGGCGGATTCTATGGCAATGCCGACTTTAATATGGGCGATATATTTGAAAGTTTCTTTGGTGATAGCTTTGGAGGTAGCGGCGGAAGACGCCGTCAAGGTCCAAGACGTGGTGCTGACGTACAGACCAGAATAAATATTCAGTTTGAAGAATCGGCTTTTGGTTGTGAGCGAGAACTAAATATTTCAGCTAACGAGACTTGTGATACTTGTAATGGTTCTGGTTCAAAGCCGGGAACAGTTGCAGAAAGCTGTAAACATTGCGGCGGCTCCGGCCAAGAACGTGTACAACAACAAACCATGATCGGCATTATGACAAGCGTGCGAACTTGTCGTGTATGTAATGGTGAAGGAAAAATCATTAAAGAACCTTGCCAGACTTGTAAAGGCCAAGGCAGAATTAAAAAAACAAAGAAAATCCAAGTGAACATTCCAAAGGGCATCGAGAGTGGTCAAACCATCCGAATTACCGGAAGAGGCGAGTCAGGAGAAAAGGGCGGACCTGCGGGAGATTTACTTGTAACCGTATTTGTGCTACCGCATAAACTTTTCGCAAGACCAGAAGGCTCAACAAATCTTTTAATAGATGTTCCTATTACTTTTGTTCAAGCTGCACTTGGCGATGAAATTACGGTTCCTACCTTGTATGGCGAAGAAAAAATTGCTGTAAAAGCGGGTACACAAACTGGAACAAAGTTTACAATCCGTGGCAAAGGTATGCCAAACGTTAAAAATAATCGTGTTATCGGTGATTTAATTGTGACACTAACGGTTTCGATACCGACTTCGCTAACCGAACGCCAGAAGCAACTCCTAAAAGAGTTTGCCGATGATATGGGCGATGAATACAAGGATCATAAAAAAGGTTTTTTTGATAAGCTAAAAGATTCATTTAAATAATCAAAGATTTGGAGAAGCAGATGAAAATCATTAGGTCGTACCAAAGCCGAGACAGGAAGATTTTTACGGATATGATGTGTGATTATTTCAAGTTTGACTTGAACGAAGAAATATCGAATGACAGAATGCAATTAGTCGTTCTCCGAATCGAATACGAAATGCAGATGTACCCCATGTTTTTGAGAGTGTTGACTTTGGACGAAGTTCCCGCGGGTTTTCTGCTGTTTCAAATTGATACAGCAGAAAATCCTTGGGGCTTAAGAATTGGGCAAGGCTTTGTCCGTGAAATGTATTTAAAAAAAGAGTTAAGAGGGCAAGGGCTTGGCGAAAAAATGGTTGAAGATATGTTTGATTTTTATTTAAGCCGTGGCGTGAAAAACGCTTACTTAACAGCCGAATCCGAGAAAGCAGTTAAGTTTTGGTCAAGTAGGGGCTTTTCTTTAAGCGGAGAGATTCATGAAAAAAATGACTTGCCGATTATGGAAGCTACTATTGGGAATAAATAAAATCAGTTGCATAAAAATATGTTGACAAATGCCAGATAATTGATTATAATTATTTTTGTCTTACAGATTTCGTACTTGCCCGAGTGGCGGAATGGCAGACGCGGCAGACTCAAAATCTGCTATAGGTGACTATGTGGGGGTTCGAGTCCCTTCTCGGGCATAAAAAAAAGATAGGCTGACAAGCCTGTCTTTTTTTTATGCCCGAGACCAATCGAGCTTCGCCTGTGGCTTGCTCTCTTGGGACGGGACTCTCAGCGAGAAAACCTGCCACTGGCAGCTTTTCTTTCGCTGAGACTTCTCGGGCATAAAGGGCTACTGTTAGTTAGATAAAGGAATCAATGTCTTCATCCATTGATGCGGTGGATTCTTCTAATCGTTTCGAGAGGTCAACTAAATAACGGAGTTTGAAATTGCGAAACATTTCTTTTTGAATAGCCTTTTCCTTAATGGTTTCTGATGTAAATAAATCAGTCATTGGAAAATCACAACTTTCTGGATATGAAGTGGAAGGAATATGATTTAAAACATCGATTAGGAGTTCTTTCCCGCCATACCTAACGTCATTAGAATTTAAATTATAGATTCGACGAATAAAATGTACGAAGTAAAAGGGGAGTCCTT
Source organism: Eubacteriales bacterium (assembly GCA_031554055.1). Lineage (GTDB taxonomy): Bacteria > Bacillota > Clostridia > Lachnospirales > JAVBKL01 > JAVBKL01. Next base: position 13,061 of record JAVBKL010000145.1, read on the forward strand.
TAATCTGAGCCGAAAAGCCAATTTGATCTTCATCCAATTCTAATAGATGCTTTAGTGCATCAAAACTTGAGCTTTCTCGCTGTGTTTTTCTAT
>JAVBKL010000231.1:0-10673 GCA_031554055.1 Eubacteriales bacterium
TCAATAGGTTTTCCTGCCTTGATTGTCTTGCAAATTATCTTGATGTAACAGTTGAAGAATTATTGGAAAAGGCTGAAGAATTTAAAGCACAAGGGTGTAAGCTTTTTGTTTAATAAAAGCTTTGGCAGGATAGTCTAAGATTGATAATTAGTTAGCATTCTATAAAACTGCTTGACAGTGAAAAGTTTTGAGTCACCGAATTGCTTACACTTCAAGCACCAAAGTAATTATTTGCAGTTTGCTTTTTAGGCCAAAAAATCCAAACTGGAAATAATTATAATTGCTTGATTTTACAGGCTTCGCAGTCGCCATCTAAGTCATTATTATTTTCTGCCAAAAGCAAAGATTTTTGTTAAAAAGTGATAGTTCATTAAAAAAGTGAAGGTTACAGAACTCAGCAAAAACTCTCAACTGTCAAGTAAAACTGGGTATGCTTATCAAACCAATTAGACTAAATAACGTCTTCAACCCACAAAATTATATAAACTGTATCGACCATAGCAGGCGTTGAAAGTATTTATTTTTGTATAGCTATTTTTGTTTTATTCCAGTATATTCACTACCTTGCAAGCAGGGGGAGGTGCGTGCATTTCTATCGAAATTGCACTTTCCTCCCTTGCTTGTTGGGGGAAATTCTCCCCCAATCCCCCAATGCGGACAGAGCGTAAACGCTCCTCCTTTAAGCCCGCCTTCGGCGGTCTGCTATGCGCCTTTCGACGCAGCTAAAGACTGAAAAAAATCTCTATTATCGTTCTCCATATTCATGGGATTTTGACGTTTGGCGAGGTTCGCCAAGAATCATATCCACATTCTGTTTTGCCATTTTAAGTGCAATCATTTCTTCACGATTTGCCTTGTATTCAGCATATATTTTTTTCACATCAGCCGCAAGAGTAGCATACTCCGTTTGGAGCATTTTTATAGTTGGTAGCTTCTTATCTTTTCCATAACCATGCTCATCAAAATATTTCTTGGCCGCCTTGCAAATGATGATTGCCGATTCATTTTCGGCATAGAATTTTTTCGAGAACTTCAAGTTTTTATATGCAGCGTAAATGTCCTTCGTTTTGGAATATGCACCGATTTGTTTTTGCAAGTCGGCAATCTCTTTTTGCCGTGATTCAATTGCTTTTATACTGTTAGACACACCATTGAATTTTTTTGTAATGGCAACCGTTTTTTCTGTGAGCAAGTCATAATCGTCAAGACCTCGCTCTTGCAAAAATATGAGTGTCTTGGCCGCATCTTTCAAGTTTTGTACTTTAGCCCATTGCCCAAACCCAGCGCCATAACCTTGTTGTATTTTAGCTTGAATGTCGATAAGCAAATTAGGTCCTGAAACTGATGGGGCAGCAATGGTTTTTCCTTTTGGCTCGACTACTCGCTTGCCTGAAAGCCTTTCAATAATGGCATCTTCGCTATAATCATCACCAAGAGAATCGCACCGAATAAACCGTTTACCAACAGGTATTTTGAATCCAAGATGTTTGCCGCGTTTGACTTCACAGCCTGCCGATTTCATAGAAGAAAGGAATTTTCCAAAGTCCATTCCTTGCACGAGATTGGCATCAATGATAGCCCTCAACTTATCTCGAACTGATAAATCTTTTTCGCAACCAAGATAGTCAGTTCTGTTAAAACCTTTTGATAGTCCGGGATTTTCAATGACAGACAATCCATGTTCCAAACAAACTTGATCGCTTAACCGCCGTAATGCAATAGCCGAACGCTTGAAGTCCTGATATTTGCCAGTACAGTCTAAATTCACAGAATTATAAATGATGTGACAGTGCAGGTTATTGGTATTTGTATGTGCCGCCACAAGGCATTGATGTTTACCTTTTGTCCACCGTAGAGCCAGTTCTTTGCCAAGTTCCAATGCTTGTTCTGCTGAAACTTCTCCGGGTTTGAAACTCATACGGAGATGGTAGGCTATTACATCATTCTTACCTTGGTTTCGCCCTGTTTTTTGTTCATACAATTGCTTGGAGAATAAAAATTCTGACTGCGATGTGAATGACTGACACTCATAGGAATCTACCAATCTGCCATTATCTGTTTTATTGTGGTCTAAAATGTAGTCGGCATTTTTATCAAGTGCTGCCGCAGTAGATTTTCCGTTAGCTCTGTGCAATGCTTTCATCCATGTTGACGCCATTATACTGCCTCAAGGATTTTTGTCAAATTGCGAATCAGTTTATCTTGCTGTTGCCAAACCGTTTTAAGTTGGCTCTGAATATCTAAAATATCGGCAACGTAGATGTTGCCTGTTTCGTTGGCTCGTTTTGCAATCTGATTCACATTATTGCTGATAATTCCCAGCAAACGAGAGCATTCATTGACTTCAGATAAATCAAGATTTAGCACCATTCCGTCTATCGCCATCTTCAAAATATACGCTCTCTGACTGCGAATGCCTGTTTGTTCCATACGCTGTTGTATTAATTCTTTTTCATCTTCCGTTACACGGAAACCCATATTTATATTTCGTTTCAGTTTCTGCATTAGTTTTACCTCCCAAAAATAAAAATCCCCCGAACAGTTAAGTCCGAGGGTAAAAAATAAGCGACTTACGATTTTTTCGTAAGCCGCCATATACGGTTCATTATGCTGATTCTTCAACTGTTGCAACTGCCGATTTATCGGCACGTTTCTTTGCTCTGTCACGCTGTGCCCATTCACGTGAACTCTTTCGTCTGCGTTCAAGTCTTTCATTTTGTTTGGATTGTTCCAATGCCTGCTTCGCTTGTTCGGCGGCTTGAATTTCTTCGGGTGTTGGCAATGGTATTTCTCCAGCTTGCTCTGCCCGTTGCCGTTCCGCCTGTTGTTTCTTTTTAGTATACCAACGGCGATTGGCTTCACGCTGTTTTTCTAATCTCTGTCGGCGATTCTCCTGTGCTTCCAGTTCCTCCAGCGTGAGTGGTATTTCTTCACAGGGAATATCAAAATTTCCGATAAAACTAAAATATATATCTACTTGCTGAACCCGTTCCCCGCTTGATTTATCAGCTTCATGGACAAGGATTTTCTCAACAAACTCATTCAGCATAGCATTTGTAAGCGTATTAAATTCGGTATAACGTCTTATTATTTCAATAAATCTATCTGCTTTTATGCTGTCAGCGTTAAAGGTTTCAAGTTCTGATTGCAACGCTGTCGTTTGCAGTTTTAGTTCAGCCTGTTCGGTTTCATAAGAGTTGGAAAGTTGTTCGTAACGCTCGTTGCTAAGTTTTCCAATCGCATTATCTTCATAAACCTTGCGGAAAAGGTTATCAAGTTCCGATATACGCCGTTCGTTTTTGGTAAGTTGTTTTTTGTGAACCTTAGCCGTTTCTTCTCGCTTTACAGCGGAGGCTTCGCGAACTTTCTCCACAAATTCCGTTTCATTCTCACGAACATATCCGCTGATTCGGTGTATTGTGTCCAAAACAAGTTCTCGAATAACTGCTGTGCGTATGAAATGTCCTGAACACACCGTTTTGAAGCTTCCTCTGCCGAGATTATTGGTTGAACATGTATAGAAATCGGCTGATTTGTGTTTGTAGACCTTGCCGAAACGGTGTTCATCATAATGCTCTTTTGCTTGACGGGTGTTGTACATTTTTGCTCCGCAGTCGGCACAAAATACCAAGCCTGTCAGCGGATTGGCTTCACCAACGCTGTCTACTCTACGCGGGGTTCCCCTCAATCGCTGAACCGTGTCAAAAACTTCTTGTTCAATGATATTCGGATGGGTATTGTAAAATATTTTCCAATTTTCTTTCTGATTCCATTTAGACTGCTTATCTTTATATGATTCCTTGTAAGTCCGAAAATTCACTGTATGCCCTGCATACTCAGGTTTTTTCAGCATAGCGACAATCGTACCGCCGCACCATGTGTACGGTTCGGACAAATCACGGCTTGATGGCTTCGGCCCACCATGCGGTTCATAACGAAATAATAAGAGGGTTTCTCAATTTTATCTTCTGTAAGCTGTTTTGCGATCTGATATGGCCCCATGCCGTCCATCGTCATTTGAAAAATCCTACGCACGACTGCCGCCGGTTCTTCGTCAATCAACCACACATTTTTATCATTAGGACTTTTTCGATAACCGTAAATCGCATTATACGACAACGGCTTGCCAGAATTGCCCTTTGAATGGGCAACTGCTTTTATCTTTTTTGAGGTATCACGAGCATAAAATTCGCTCATCAAATTGATAAACGGCGCATATTCGAGGGTTTCGGGATTTATGCTGTCAACGCCGTTCGTGATAGCGATAAACCGAATCCCACACCGACGAAACATCTCCAAGTACATTCCTGTTTGAATGTGCTCTCGACCCAATCGCGATAAATCTTTCGTAATCACGGTGCTTACATGCCCTGTATCCACTTCACGCATCAGTTCTTGCCAACCATCACGGTCAAAATGAACGCCCGTCGTGCCATCATCACAAAAATGCTGAATGTTGCCAAATCCGTGCTGTGATGCATAGGTTTCTAAAATTTCTCTTTGGTTTTTAATTGATAAACTATCGCCGCTTAAAACGTCTTCTCGGCTCAGTCGGCTGTAAAGGGCGGTTTTGCTCTGTTTCGTAGTTGATTGCTTGCTGTTCATCATAATAAACCCCTTTCAAGCAACCGACCTGTCTGCGGTAGCTTCATTATAACACAAAAGCGCCACGAATGTAGCGCTTTTGTTGAAATGTCTATATGTTTTTTCACTGTCCGACTGCCTCCCTCATATTTTCCGCATCGTGCTTTGCCAGTCTGATGATTTTATCATCCATACTTTCCTTGCTTGTATCGCTAAAACGCACGGAAACACGATAGAGTGTGTTTCCGATTTTCTTGTTGATAAAACTTTCGCCCTGTTTTTCTATGGAATTAGGCGCAAAATCAATAGTTGAGTTTTCTTTCAAAAAACCACCCACTTTCTTAAATTTTAATGTTTTTGTATTAAACTACTACCTGCTCGTTTTTATGGCTTGAAACCCCTGCTGTTCAGTGTTTTCTCAACGCTAATTGATTACATGCACTGCGTTTTTCGTTTTCGGTGTGCCTTAACGTTTTTGGCAACAGATTTTAGCCTGCCTGATTTGGTACACTTTTCGGAACAATAGGCTTGCCGTCCGTTCAACGGAAACACTTTGCCGCATACCTTGCATACTTTGGTTTGGGGTACAATGCCACCGCTAAATATTAGTTCAAGTTCTGGGCTCAATGGCATAAGCGCATTTTTGAACCATTTGCATAATGCGCCGTTTGTATAAGCTTTGCCGAACATGAAACAATTGCTATCCAATGGCAAACAACCATATTCACTATCATAGTTGGCGCACATGGTTTTGACTAAGTGACGAATCTCTTGCTTTTCTCTTCCTGTCAATTCTCTTATTTGCATAATTTTCTCCTTTCTCGAGTCGAGTAATTCATTGTATAAACAAGTAGATTACTCTATCTATATAGTGGAGAAATAGCATGGTGCAATCGGAACTCTTTTTGCAAAAATATAAAAATAATTTTCACGATGTGATATAATGGATATAAAATGGAAGTGCGGTGAGCTAATGGGGCGTAAACAACTGAAAAGAGAGCTTGAGCGAGAGGCACTTACACGCCTCGAAGAAGCCGCACGTTCTGACACGGAATTTGATAATGTAACAAAATGGTGGGACAGGCTTGATGCTAACCGCGAACGAAAAGAGCGTTATCATGAGCAGAGCGTTTTTGATAAAATGTTTGATTGGGACATATTTAATGATGCGATTGGCTACGAAGAAGATTATTTAACATTGATTCATTTGTGCATTTGTGAAATGCACAATCTTGTTGAAGATGCAGATATATCGCAGCTTATAAATAAAGCGACTTTCAAACAAAAGACTGTATTTTTTCCAAGAATAATAGTAGGTTGTCCTACAACAAAAATTGCACTTTGTCACGGAATGACGGACAGGAATGTGCGAAAACTGATTGACCTAATGCTTGATAATTTGCGAAAGAGCCTATTTAACGTGTTAAAAAATCGCATGGAATCAAAAGAACCGCTTACGATAGCTGAACGAGAATTTATGAAAAATTACATACCGAAAGAGAAAAAGTAAAAAGACAAAAAAATAACTCATTGACAATAGGTTCAACGAATTATAATATAGTAATATAACTATTTAAGTTTAAGATTACACGGAGGCCGTTATGCGAGTAACTGATATGTTTGGACAGGCAAGTTCAAGGTGGATAAGATATAGCGATTATGAAGCCAATCAAGATAAAAACGGCGAATGGTATATTATGCCGACAGCAAAAGCTGCTTCGGCGGTTTATGACCCGATTGAAAACGCCGAAGCAATGGTAACGGAGGCGTTGAATATCGGACTGCGTTGTATGAGCCATGACCCTGATGAACATAGAATAGCGGCAGAAATCTGTGTGTTTGCTGAAAAATATGGTTTGTTGGGTTTTATGACTGCTCTACCAACAACAACTGAATTTATGAATTATGAAGAAGTATACTTACCCCAAAATAGATTTTTGAAAGCTGAATCTATGCCGGTTGACAAATATACCGCTATTTTCTTTCCTTTTGACGAAGAAATCAACAAGAATCCAAATCCAAAAAAACGGTATATAACAGATGATGGTTCTATCAAAGTTTCACTTGCTGCTCGTGATAAGCCGAAGGCAATAGAGATGTGCTTTCAGCGTAGTTATGCAGAGCCGTATGAGTGGCTGAAAAAGCAGTTCAAAGATTGGGCGTTTATGTTCTGCGCCAGTTTTATGTATTATACGGAAACCGACCCGATGATGGCGGAACTTCACCGTCAGTCAATCAGCGTGTTTGATGGTAATGTGCCATCTTTTCACATAGAACTTTTTGATAAACCGACATTGGTGTGGGATTTTCATTCACTTATGATGATGGTGCAGATTGTGTTTGGACTTATGCTGACGGATGAAAGCAGACCGCTTCGTTCTTGTAAGCACTGTAACAGAGCCTTTATCGCAACACATCCTAAAGCGGAATTTTGTGGACATGGTTGTAAAAATAAATATAACGTGTATAAAAACCGAAACAAAGGAGACAAAAAATAACATGGCGAATATTATAGAATCTATGGATAATCTTTTTGATAGTGTTGCAAAAGTCATAATTGATGCCCGTTCAAATGCGGAGAAGTCGATTAATTATGAACTTACCGTCATGCAGTGGCATATTGGTCGTTTGATAAAAGAAGATATAAATCAAAACAATAGAGCACGTTACGGAGCTCAGGTTGTGGATGAACTAAGTCAAAAGCTAAGCGAACTTTATGGGCGCGGGTTTGGACGTCGCAATCTGTTCAACATGGTAAAATTTTACGAGATTTTTAATGATTTTCAAATTGTGCAATCGCTGATTGCACAATTGTCCGCAACCCATTTGAAAGAAATAATGAAAATTGAAGACGATTTGAAACGCAATTTTTATATAACCATGTGCCAAAACGAGCATTGGAGTGTAAAAACCCTTAAAGAGCGTATTTCCTCTATGCTTTATGAGAGAACCGCGATTTCAAAGAAACCCGAACAGACCATTTTGAACGACTTGGCACTTTTGAACAATGAGAATAAAATGTCAACAGATTTGTTTTTCCGTGACCCGTATGTATTGGACTTTTTGGGATTAAAAGACACCTACAGCGAAAAAGATTTAGAAAGTGCCATTTTGCATGAACTTGAAAAATTTATTTTGGAAATGGGAATAGATTTCGCTTTTTTGGCACGGCAGAAGCGTATTATAGTCGATAATGAAGATTATTATATTGATCTTCTATTTTATCACCGAAAAATGAGACGGCTTGTCTTGATAGAATTGAAGCTGGATAAATTCAGACCCGAACACAAAGGGCAAGTTGAATTATATCTCAGATGGCTCGAAAAATATGAGAAAATTGATGGTGAAGAATCTCCGATTGGCATTATATTGTGTGCCGATAAAAGTGCAGAGGCGGTTGAACTATTGGAACTTGATAACAGTGGAATACACGTTGCTCAATATTTGACACAACTACCGCCGAAGGAAATTTTTGAGCGAAGATTGCATGATGCCATTGCACGTGCGCAGTTATTGCTTGAGCAAAAATCTGATGATAACAGAGAAGAATAGATGGTTTGAATTAACAAGGCAGGGTATCGGATTTTCAGCCAATACCCTGCCTTTGTTAATTTAATCGTAAATCAGTTCGGCAAAAATTGTTTCTTCTGCAATGTGTTTCAGCATATTCATATGTGCCGCCCATGCGAGACTGTCGATTTCTTTTTCAGGCGGTGGGTTTTGCTTAACAAGTTGTGCCATCATTATATCAAGCCTGTTTTCGGCTGTACGCTGAATTTCACGCAAATGCGGATATAATTCCTCCGTCAAAAGTAGGTGGTCATAAAATATGGGGCGGTGGTCTTTCAAATATATTCGTCGCATAATTCCGTATTTTGTGAGGGGTTCGGGGTTTTCAAGCAACGAATCTTTAAGTATAATATTTGGCAGAAGGTAATCACCATATTGTGTGTAAGTAATATTTTCCACCTTATTCGTCCCCTCCACCGGCAATTAATTCGCCGCTTGTGTAAAAGGCTTCCGCTGTCATGAGCAATCCCAGCTTGTAGCCGTGGACTAAGTTTTTAATTGCCGTTAGCTGATTTATCTCGCCTTGAACGTCTACATATTTCTTAAAAAGTTCCTTTTCTTCTTCGTTTAGTCTTGCAAGTAATTTTTCCTCATTACTCGACACAGCTTCCATAGCCTGCCCGTATGCCGAGTTCTTCTTAAAATATTGTACTTCCGGTGAAATATTGCCATAGGCAAATTCTTCTAAAATGTTGATTCTCATATTATCAAACCTTTCGATGTTTTTTTTGCAACACTTGAAAGGCGGTTTAGTTTATGATAGACTATTTTTGTACCGCTTTCGAGCGTTGCATTGGGAAGTTGCAGTTTGTCTTTGCGGGCTATTGCCGCTTCCTGCTTTGATTCTGTTTTTTTTCGCTTGTAAAAATAAATAGCGTATAAAAGTGAACGCCACTTATTACGCTAACCATTTGTTTTCATATCTCATCCCCTTTTCACAATCCCCGAATGTACCGCAAACAGGCCAGTTGCGTATGTTGTAGTGGTATCTATTTCAAATACCCTTTACAGCATACATCTTTGTCTCAGCGCTCTTAATCCTCATTATCTTATCAATCAATGAATATCTTTTAGATTTCGCTGTAGAAATAAATATTGTATATACCAGTAATAGCAGCGGGTACGATTGATAGCGGAATGATTCATAGTAAGTTCTGTTAGTGGCTTGATTAAAAATTTGAATAACGTCTATTATTATACTGTGATGTTCTTGATTTCCCCAATAGCATACTAGCGAAACCATTTTAAGTAGCTTGTTCGTTTTGGCTTCAATCTTTTCCATATACATTTTTACTATTTCTGGTGTTAGGTCTTTCGGAAACTCAAGAGTTTCTATAAATTCCTTAACATTTTTAGCTTCGTCTATTAGAAGGTCATTCACCCGAACCAAATTTTTACTTTCAGGCAAAAGTTTTTTTAGGGTTGCACAAGCAACAGCCGTAGAAAGCGAATTACCACTGAATTCTATATCATTTAATGCTACCACTTTCTCTTTCAAACCAACAAAAAAATCATCAGCATTATCTATGGAAACTTGTATTGCGTGTCTCTGCCGAACCAATAGTTGTACACGTTCAGATAAATCGCCTCTACGTAGCCAATAAGTGCTAAACCTGTGAGATTTACAACGTTCAAAACAAGCTCGAAGCGCAATATCCCATTCACCTGACCACCCACATACTATTAAACCAAATTCGTCAAATATTCTATCCAGATAATCGTTCATTTCTAAATCGTATTCTTCTAATTCACTCGTTATATTTTTTATCCTTATATCACTGTAATCTCCGTGAATCTTAACGATTGTACATACTGAGTGAACAAGTGGCAATGAGCCTTTTAACTGGTCCTTATTTGAAATGATATTAGGTGTGACACCTACATCGTTTAAAGCACGTTCTAGCAATTTATCAAAATTTGTAGTAATGACAACTTTAATATACCCCTCTTTAATTAAGTCTGCAATGACTCTATGAGCTTGTGTCGGCAATTTGAGTTTAATTTCTTCTTCCTCAACAGTAGGTTCAAAGTATTGTTTTAACAATTGACTACGTTCGGCAGGAGTCCTAGCTAACTGTTCAAGTACTTCGCTATAGTCAGGGGCTTTATTGTATTTCTGATAATACCATTTTTCTAAATCGCCAACATCGTCTTTTGTGGACATAGCAGCTATTTTTTTTACTAAGTCCATTGTAATTTCCCAACCAGTAGGAATCCCTGCCGAACGAGAAATTCCAGAACCAAGAAGCAGCGCGTAGATTCCTTTATTAGTTTTTAGTGAATATGCAAAAGATAGATTTTCGTCATATGAATTCATAGAAACCTCCTTGACTCAAATATAGTACCATTACATTCTAACATAATAATGTCTAAATTCAAAGGTTAGATAGGCATTTGTGAAAACTATGCGTACATTTTACAATCTTAGTGGGCAATCTAGTTTTTTCGGTATGCTCTTTTTTTTGCATTCGTCTTTCCGCTATTTTCAAGGCGTAATACAGTTTAATGCTTTGCTTCGC
>JAVBKL010000005.1:0-4275 GCA_031554055.1 Eubacteriales bacterium
CTTTTCGCAATCACTTTCGAACTCACAAGAAGTATCCTCAGACATTTCATAAGCCCTCATCCACTTTTCTTTCTGTTTGTCTAAATCACTCACACAGCCTGTTAAAATCAACTTTTCTTTTGCACGAGTGAGTGCCACATAAAGGGTTCGTAGTTCCTCTGATAGATTTTCTTGTCTCATTTTTTTTAGCAATGCAATCCTTGCAATGGTGTTTGACTTAACACGCCTGTCCAAATCGACATACATCGAGCCGAAGCCCAAATCTTGATGCATAACCAAATCTTTTTTAGCTTCCGGCATAGAAAACTTTCGCCCAAGCATAGACACAAAAACAATTGGAAACTCGAGTCCTTTGCTTTTATGTATCGTCATAATTTTTACTAAATTCTCATTTTCTGCTAACGATTTTGCATCGCCTTCATCGGTATTTGCCTTTTTAATCTTCTCAATGTATCTCACAAAATGAAAGAGCCCTTTATAGCTCGACTCTTCATAAGTCGCTGCTTTTTCAAGCAAAAGTCGCAAGTTCCCTTGTCTGATTGCACCACCAAGCATAACCCCAGCGTAATTAAAATAGTTTGTCATCTCATAAATAGAATTGATCAAAGCGGAAATTGTCATATGAACGGACTCTTTGCGAAACTTAGTTAAGTCTTGTATAAATCGCTTCAACTTATCCAGAATTTCTTCATTTTTACCAATTTGCAAATATTCTGAAATGCAATCAAAAATTGATGCATTTGTTATTGTCTTCGAAACCAGAAGAAGCTCATCATCATTTAAAGAATAAATCACACTTCTTAGTACCGCCAAAATGGGAATATCTTGTTTCGGATTGTCAATGATTTGCAGATAACTAATCATCGTCATTACCTCAATCGAATCGTAATACCCAATCTTTGTATTGGCATATGATGGAATGCTATAATTCTTAAGCACTTCAACAAACGTATCGGCAATACCACTCTTGATTGAACGAAGAACGATTACAATATCTTTAAATTCTGCTTTTCTGTATCCTAAGTCTGCATTTTTATCAAGAACATGAAGCGGCTTTGTATTCACCATCTCTAAAATTCTTTTTGCTATACATCTTGCTTCCAGTTCTGCTGCACTTAAATCTTCTTTATCTTCATTTTCTTCACTATCAACTTTATCGCTAGCTTCTTCATTTTCCGTTTCGTCCGGGACAACTGATTCATTTTCAATATCTACATCTACGTTTTTCGAATCAATCAAAAAAAGTTCTGTTGAATTCGAAAAATTCAGTTCCCGTGATTCGTTCGTTTCTATATTAAAATCCGCACCAACATACAGTGCAGCATGATCGTCATAATTAATTTCACTTGCATTGAGACTCATTAGTTGATAAAAGAAGAAGTTCGTCGCTTCCAAAACACAACTACGACTTCTAAAATTCTTTGACAAATCAATTTTTACTTGTTGCTGATCCAAATCATAGGAAAACGAGGCATACTTTGACATAAAAAGCTCTGGCTTCGCTTGCCTAAACTTATAAATACTCTGCTTAATGTCTCCAACCATAAAACGATTGGGAGGGTTGTCCCGTGATACTGCGGATAAAATCAACTCTTGGATTAAGTTGCTGTCCTGATATTCATCAATCAAAACTTCTGTATATTTTTCTTTTAGCTCAAGAGCCGCTTTTGTGACTTGTAAATTCTTTTCTGTCGAATCGTTCAAAACAAGCGTGTTCAGAGCAAAATGCTCCAAATCGCTAAAATCAAGTATATTACGCTGACGTTTCGCCTCGTCAAATCTTCTTGCAAACTCCATGACGAGAGCCGCCAAATTTTTCTGAATCGGATATAAATTTCTTAAATCAGAAAGCATTTCTTGCATTGGTTTTTTAAAATAAGTGCTTGCTATTTTGTCTAAAGATTTTTTAATTTCATTTTTTCTAATGGATTGAGCTTTCTCTTTTAACTCTTCATCAAAAACGTCTTTTGCCGTGTACCTTTTTAACGTCATGAGTTTAATTTTTCTCGTCATTTCATAAAAACTGTTAAAATCATTCAAAGCGTTTTTTAAATCATCAACAAAACCCAAATCGCTTTCAAGACAAACCAAATACTTTTCAGGGCCATCTGGCTTCTTGCAAATTTTCATTGCATACCGAATACTATCAATTACAAGATCAAGCTCTCGGCTAATTTCTGCTCTTATAATGTTTGCCCAATCAGTTGTGTCGAAATCTATATCCTGTGGCAAATCAAATTTCACTGCCGCATCGTCTAGCCACTTCTTTGGCCAAGGCGAACTTTGTATAAAATCAAATATTCCGAGTATAAGCTCTTGCAACTGTGTATCTTTTGTTTTGTTACCGCCAAAAAAGTCAACGAGCTGAAAAAAATCGGGATTCTCTTCTTTAGAAAACTCATCTTCAAAAAGCTCATCAAGCACTTGGCTTCTAATCAGCTTTACTTCTGTCTCATCCGCAACTTTAAAACTCGGATCAAGATCTAGCATGTGAAAATTCTTTTTAATTACACTTTTGCAAAATGTATGTATGGTTGAAATGGACGAACGATTAAGAAGAACGAGCTGTCTCTGCAAATTTTCATTTTCAGGGTCTTCTGAAAGTCTAATCTGCAATCCTTTAGAAATTCTTTGTCGCATCTCCGCTGCCGCCGCATCTGTGAACGTAACGACCAAAAGCCTGTCAATATCAACAGGCTCTTCTTCATCCGTTATCATGTTCATAATGCGTTCAACCAAAACAGCAGTTTTACCCGAACCCGCCGCTGCCGCTACTAACACCTCGGCATTTCTGGTATAAATCGCCGCTTGCTGCTCGTTTGTAAAACTGACTGCCATATTATTCCACAGCTCCAGTGCCTAGTTGAGGTGATTTTTGTGCTACAACATCACGTTTGTTTACAGGTATTCTAACGCCCTTGTTTGTTCCGAATTCGATAACGAAGCAGTCTTCACCCACGCTAACAATTTTTCCAAACAAACCGGAAGAAATCATGATATTGTCTCCAATTTTTAAAGACGATTGCATATCACGCATATTTTTCTCGCGTTTTCTTTGTGGCCTAATCATGAAAAACCACATTGCACCGATAACTGCTGCATACACAACAACCATCATAAGTCCACTGCCCATTCCGAGATCTGTACCTGTTTGTGCCGCTGCGGTTGCTGTCTGTGCCGCTTTTGCAGGTGCGTCCCCGCCGCCACCGCCAGTTATAACTGTTGACTCAAGCATTGATAAAAAATTAAAAAGCATTTAAATATCTCCTCCAGTATTCATTCTCTACTATAAAATTTATTGGTATTTTATAGAACAATTCAAATTATTATATAAAACAATACCCATTAAGTCAAGCGTTATAAACTTTAAAGTCGCGGCTTAAATCCTTCGAGCTTCCTGCGTTTATATTCCACAAATTCGGAGTTGTCAAGAGCGTTTCTAATCTCACTCATCATTGTGTTAAAGAAGTATAAATTATGCAAAACACAAAGCCTCATGGATAACATTTCCTTCGCTTTAAACAAATGCCTAATATACGACCTCGTATAATTTTTACAAGTCGGGCACTGACAACCTTCTTCAATCGGCCTTTCGTCCAACTCATATTTCGCATTGAGCATATTCATTTTTCCGTGGTTTGTATAAACATGTCCATGCCGTCCATTTCTTGCTGGAAGTACACAATCTAAAAAGTCTATGCCACGTTCCACACTCTCTAGTATATTTTCGGGCGTACCAACTCCCATTAAATAGGTAGGTTTATTCTGTGGAAGAAACGGAACCACTTCTTCCAAAATTCTATACATTTCTGCATGGGATTCGCCAACCGCAAGCCCGCCGACTGCATAACCGTCCAGATTCAGTTCGGAAATCACTTTTGCATGTTCAATTCGAATATCCTCAAATGTTCCGCCTTGGTTGATTCCAAAAAGCATTTGATTTTTGTTGATTGTGTCCTCTCGCTTATTGAGTTCCACCATTTTATCGCGTGAACGGACAAGCCATCTTGTAGTTCTGTCAACGGAGTCTTGCATATACTCTCTCGTCGCAGGGTACGGCGCACATTCATCAAACGCCATTGCAATTGTTGATGCGATATTGGATTGGATTTGCATACTCTCTTCTGGCCCCATGAAAATTTTATGCCCATCAATGTGCGAAGAAAAATACACGCCCTCTTCTTTTATTTTACGCATGGCCGACAAAGAAAATACCTGAAACCCGCCCGAATCGGTAAGTATAGGTCTGTCCCAGTTCATAAATTTATGAAGCCA
>JAVBKL010000154.1:0-10364 GCA_031554055.1 Eubacteriales bacterium
AACAATCGTTGTAAATTATCCATCGACAAGCGCCGTACCACAGCCACCGACGGGACCAACAGAACCAGCTGCTCCATCAACGTCCTCTGGAAGCTCAAGCAGTCATTCACCAACCCCACCACCCGTAATTAAACCCAAAACTCTAGATGTAGCTTTATCAATTGATGATTCGGCGCTTAGTTCGCAGGACATCATGACAAGCCTTACGTCGGAGACTGGTCTTAATACACAAATTAACATAACCTATAACCCAAAGACTGCATCAAAAGCAGCGAGGAGCCTTGTTTTTAAAGTGAATGCCTTATCCGATGCAGTGCGGATTAATTTCCCAATGACCGCCTTGCAGGCTGGCATGACTTTAAAAGTTATAACCCCGATTGGCAGTTATAATGTTCCAATAACTGCTTTGAGGCTTGGCTCGGTTCATTTGGGCATTCGTGAAACTGATTCAAAAAATATACAGATTGAAGTGCTTATTAAAAAGCTTGATGAGTCCTCTTTACAAAAATATGCCAATGACAAAACTGTGTTCCCTATTCCTGTCGTAGATTTCCGCATGACAGCCAGCAATGGTAAGAATATTGTTCTGCTCGATAATTTTATGAGATATGTTGAACGCATAGTTGAACTGCCGACAGGTATCGAAAAAGAAAAACTAACAGCAGTGGCAATTATCAAAAAGGGCGATACCCTCTTACCTGTTCCATTTAGACTTGAAAACAGCGAGGGCAAACAGGTTGTGGCGATTGCAAGAGTTTCGAAAGATTTATACGCCTTGTTTACCACGCAAAAGATTGCTCCACAACTTGAAAATCATTGGAGCAAACCCGCCATGTCAAAAATGATAGACAGTATGGTCATACCAGAGTTTAATGGTGAAGCAGGCAGTCCAGCACATATTCTTACACGCGGAGAGTTTGCAGAAACTGCTCTTCGAGCAATGGGGATTGACAGCGACGTTCCCTATAAAAATGCTTTTGTAGACGTAAATTCTAATTATGAATATTCTGGTGCAATACAGGTTTTATATGATTTGGGTATTGTGCAAGGTACTGGTGACGGACAATTTTCGCCTTATGACCCAGTCACAAGAGAAGCGGCCATTAGGATTTTAATGCGTCTTGCCGCATATTACGATTTGATGGCAGTCCTGCCAAAGAAAAATAAATGGTTGGCTGATTTTGTGGACGGTGATGATGTATCCGATTGGGCGAAAGAAGATGTTCTTTCTGCTGTGGACTTTGAAATTGTCATTGGCGATGGTCAAGGCAACTTAGCTCCAAAGGGGAATCTTGTCTTGGCCGAAGCCGCACAGATGCTCAAAAATATATTGAAAAAATCTGGCCTTAGTTCATAAAGAAAACTACTACATAGATCGAACCGCAAAAAGTAAATATGTTAACCCACCAAACTACAAATTGCTAACAATTTGTAGTTTTTATTTGTGAAGTTGTGGTATAATTTGTTAAAACCATTGTGATAACTATATTATTCCTAGGAGCTAATATGGACAGTATTTGCAAAGATATATTCAAAGCAATCCACGAAGGAAAGTGCTTGAGCATTGAATATAAAAATAAAGATGACAAGATCACCAAATATTGGATAGGCATTAAAAATATTGATTTGCGATATAATTCATTGATTGCAGAGGGGCTTCATTTGTCAAAGTACACGCTTTGCGAGCTTAAAATCTATATTGACTCCATTCTATCTTCCCATGTTATAGACGGCTCTTATTTTGAAACAAATGAAAATCTATTAAATGATATACGTCTAAACCCTCATAAGTATCGAGCCTTGTTTCATAATGTGGCTAACTTAAAAATCTTAAACTACCTTTACGACTGCAACCGATTGGACACAACGCCGTATAAATGCGAGTATTCCTTGCTCACGCATTTTGATGGGGCGAACTTAACGGCGGACTCTTATCAATTGTCTGACGAGCAGTTTAGGCAGATTGTGGCGAAATTCCAATCTCAATCTCAAAGCCATGTGACGAACAGAAGTATTAAGCAACTATGCCTCAATATCATGAGCATTAACACGAAGCATGGACTTTATGTGCTAGCGTATAGGCATTTAAACTTGGATGTGAAAGCAAAGGCACTGAAACTCTCTGATAATATAACTATATGTAGGGAGTTTACTGTTAATGGCGAAAAAAAGAGCATTTCGCAGTTCCTAGATTTGGAAGATTATGCGTTGCTAGATGAATTTAGTAAAAATCAAGAAGAAATTAAGGATCGGGTTACTCAACACAATCGTCACATTCGTGGTGTTGATGACATGCCTTACTTAATTGCCATTGGCCGTGACATTATTTTGGATCTAAATCATGAGTATTCGGCTATTTTAGATATGTACAACAAAGATGAGATTACAATTCCCATTAAAGCTTTTTTCGGAGATTTGACAAAACGCCCCGAAAGACGAAAAGAGCATCCGCTCGCTCTTTTAAATAAGCGAGTGAATCTTGATCAACTTCTCGCAATTAATAAATCCATAAAATACCCACTGGCCTATATTCAAGGCCCACCGGGAACTGGCAAAACAAATACAATTATCAATACTGTTTCGACTGCTTTTTTCAATGGCAAAACCGTTTTGTTGGTCGCCTACAATAATCATCCGATTGACGGTGTGTTTAATACTTTACAAAGCATCATCCATAAGGGCAACCGTGTACCCTTTCCGGTCATACGGCTTGGCAATAACGATAAAATTTTAGAAGCTCTGAAATTTGTTAAAAGCATTTATGAGCAGACAGAGAAAATAACAGTCTATGAGTCTACCTTGGATAGAAACCGAGACGACAAAATCGAAAAAGCAAAGCAGCTCACAGCGTTGTTACAAAAACATGAGGATACTCTTGATTTGGAAGAACGCAGAGACACCATCGAAAAACTGCTACATTCCAACAACCATCTTAGGTTTCAGGCTGAGCTACAAGCAAGACAGTTGCATCAAGTTGGCAAGAGGTTATCCGAAATTGGTCAGATAACCGACGAGGATGCTCTCGCTCTTTTATCAGATGATGAAGCCGAGTTCATAAAATATTTGTATTATGTGTCAGCAAAATATATTAAAAGGCTTGGCGAAAAGAAAAACCGAGATCTTTTGGACATTGTCTACTTACACGAACCAGAAGAGCAAGTCAAGCAGTTTAACAAGTATGTACGCCAAGATACGAATTTAAAAAAGTTATTGCAAATATTCCCGATTGTCATTACTACTTGCATTTCATCCCATAAGCTCGGAGACCCGAAACCGAATTTTGATATGGTCATCATGGATGAAGCTAGCCAATGCAACTCTGCCATCGCTTTGGTTTCTATTATTCGGGGCGAGAGCCTTATGCTGGTTGGTGATCCCCAACAACTTAATCCTGTTGTCTTGCTAGACCCCAAAGACAATTTAACCTTGAGACAAAGATATGCCGTTTCAAGCGAATATGATTATGTGTCCAATTCAATTTATAAAACTTATTTGGCGTGCGATTCTGTTAGCGATGAAATTCTTTTGAGCTACCATTACAGGTGCCATGAACGAATTATCGGATTTAATAACAAGAAGTATTATAACAATAAACTCAAAATCAAGAGCAATAGTGAGTTTAACCAACCGCTTGTTTTTATTGATATTCCAGAGAATAACACAGATTATAAAAATACATCGCCAAGCGAAGCAGATGAAATCATCCGTTACGTGAAAAAGAGCAAGGACAAGTCCATCGGGGTGATTACGCCGTTTGCCAACCAAAGGGAATATATTAATGTTGCACTAAAAGAAAATGCTGTGCAGAATGTAACCTGTGGAACCGTCCATGCGTTTCAAGGCGATGAGAAAGACATCATACTTTTTTCTCTCGCTCTTACAGATCAAACCCGCCAGTCCACGTATGACTGGTTGAAGAACAATAAGGAGTTAATCAACGTCGCCACATCAAGGGCAAAGGAACAATTGGTTTTGTTATCCAGTAGCAAACATTTGGCACGGTTGCACAACAGCGAGGCAAGTGATGACTTATTTGAATTGGTTGAATATATAAAAACAAATGGAATCGCCCCAGTGACAAGAAGAGCAGTTGCTTCCAGAGCATTGGGCGTGAAACCCTATAGCACCGAAACCGAGGAAGCCTTTTTAACCAACTTAAACCATGCTTTGGATAATATTCTGTACAGCAATGCGAAGTGCATCGTGCGGAAAGAAGTCGGCATATCACATGTATTTAGCGAGAACAACCCCTACAATGACTTATTTTACACAGGCAGATTTGATTTTGTGGTGTATGAGAAATCTGGCGGTGGCCGAGAACTTCCAGTTTTGGCAATAGAACTTGATGGGAAAGAGCATATTGTTGATGATGCCGTAAGAGAAAGAGATCGCAAGAAGAATGAAATCTGTCGCAGTCATGGCTTTGAGTTAATCAGAATAGAAAATTCTTATGCAAGGCGGTACCATTATATTAAAGACATCTTGCATAATTATTTTACAAAAATCAAATAACGAAATTTTTACTGAATGGAAGCTGCGGTTGTCACGTAGCTTTTTATTTTGTCTTCAATATGTTATACTCTTAAAAAGTTGTAAGTATTACGAGCAAGGAGCGTGGCATATGGAAAAAATAAACTTCATGTTAAACAACGAGAATATTGAACTGGAAGCAGCACCTGACACAACACTGCTTACTATTTTGCGAGTGAAATTCGATTTAACAAGTGCAAAATGCGGCTGTGCAAGCGGGCAATGCGGTGCTTGCACCATTCTTATAAACAACAAACCTGTTAAAGCCTGTCTTGTTAAATTACATGATTTAGAAAACAAAGCAGTCTTAACCCTTGAGGGATTAAACCACGATGTTTTATTTAAAAAACTACAAACCTCGTTTTTAGAACATGGGGCGGTTCAGTGTGGTTACTGCACACCGGGCATGCTTATGGCAGCTTTTGCTTTGCTGTCAATTAACCCCACCCCAACGGCGATTGAAATAAAAAAAGCCCTTAAAGGAAATTACTGTAGGTGTACAGGCTACAAAAAAATAATAGAAGCGATTCAGTTCGTAGACAAGACTCCAGAAACTTGCGGCATAACTAGGCTAGATGGCCGCAAGAAAGTGACAGGTGAGTTAAAATTCACCGATGACTTAAAAATGTATGGCACACTGTATGCCTCCGTTAAAAGAAGCACTGCAGTCCATGCGGAAATTTTAAGCGTGGATACAAGCAAAGCAGCCGCTGTAACAGGCGTTCGTGCTATTATCACAGGGCAAAAAATGCCAAAGCGAGTTAGTATGTATCTCGCCGACAGAACTGTATTGGCTGTAGACCGAGTTCGTTACATCGGCGAAGCCATCGCAGCTGTCTGTGCCGACACAAAAGAAATTGCTGACTATGCTGCCTCGTTAATCGAAGTTTGTTACAGCCCCTTGCCACTTGTGACAAAAGTCTCTGAATCCATTCGTGAGGATTCGCCGCTTCTGCATCCAGAGTTGTCAACCTATGAACATTTAAAAGCATTTACCTCCAAAGCGGGTACCAACATAAGCAACCACTACAAATTGCGTAAAGGGGACACCCTAAGCGCTTTTAGCAAATGTGATTTTGTATTTGAGAACAATTTTTCAATCCCACAGATTCATGCATCACCCATTGAGACACACTGCTCCATTGCAGAGGTTGACTCCGATGGAAACGTAACCATTCACACCAACACACAATCACCTTTTGAAGTTCGGAAAGCACTGTCCAAAGCATTTGCCATCCCCCTCCATAAAATACGAATTATAGTACCTGCCATTGGCGGTGCGTTTGGTTCAAAAAACGGCATCACCTTAGAAGCCATTGTGCTGTTGCTTGCAAAAGAAATTCCGGGGCGACCCATCAAGCTAACTTACTCTCGGGAAGAGGAATTTACCAGCAGTTTCGTGCGATTGGGGCTTGACGCCACCATCAAAACTGGCGTAAACAAAGACGGAAAAATAGTAGCGGTGCAAAACACTTTTCTCTGGGACGGCGGTGCCTACCACGAGTATGCTATAAAAATTGCCAAAGCTGGTGGATACGCTTCTTCTGGTGCTTACAACATCGAAAACATCTGGACAGATTCTTATTCCGTCTATACCAACAATGGCGTGGGCGGCCCCTATCGTGGATTTGGTATGGCAGAAATTCATTTTGCCATTGAGCAGAACATTGACATTGTTGCAGATAAATTGGGCATTCATCCGATTGAGATGCGAAAAATAAACTCACAGCAAAGCGGTCAAAAAAATGCCACAGGACAAGAAATCACCGTGTGCTCGCTAGATGACTGCATCGACAGGGTGAGCCGTGCCATTGATTTTTACACAAAGGAACATCCCTCAACACCGAACAGCGTGGTCGGTAAAGGAATGGCTTGTACCTTCAAAGGGCCGTCCATGCCGAGCAATGTGGCTTCTTCTGCCATCATAAAAATGAATGAAGACGGAACCGTGCATCTGCTTACAGGTGCCATTGATTGCGGACAGGGTTCTACGACAGTTTTGGCACAGCTCATTTCCACAGCGTTAACGATTCCTCTTTCCAAAATTAAAGTCGTGTCAGGAGACACGGACACCTCCGCTTATGAATGGCAAACCGTCGCAAGCAGAATCACCTACTGCTCTGGTAATGCCGTGTTAAAAGCATGTGAGGATATGAAAACACAGCTTTTTGAGTTGGCAGCCATCAAGTTTGGCGTAACCGCAGACGATTTGGTTTTGGCAGATGAGTCTGTTCGAGTGAAAAGCGACGGAAGACAAATTCCCCTAGCAGAACTTGCTCTCGGGTTGACCATCGCTGGCGGTTCAGGAATACACGGCCCAATCATTGGCCGAGGTTCTTTTATTCCCGATGGGCTCACCAACCAAGACAGCGAAACAGGTTACAACGAGAAACAAGCCGCTTTCTGGACATATGGTGCGGCTTCGTGCGTGGTCGAGGTAAATACACTAACAGGTGAAATAAAAGTTTTGAAAGTCGCGGCCTGTTTTGATGTGGGCAAAGTGATTCACTTAAAACAGATACAAGGGCAAGTGGAGGGTGCTATCCTACAAGGGCTTGGCAGTGCCTTGCAAGAAACGGTAAACTTTGAAAATGGCGTGATGAAAAATACAGACTTCCGCCGTTATAAACTGCCAACTTCTACTGACATGCCCGAGATTGTCGTGGAGTTTCTGGAAAATCCCGATGAAACTGGCCCCTATGGTGCAAGAGGTATTGGGGAATGTTGTATGACCCCCATCGCACCAGCCATCGCAAACGCCGTGTTTGATGCAACAGGCATAAGAAATTTCAGCTTGCCTATAAAAATAGGTTTGTTTATATAGATTCTTATGTTATCATAGAACCATAACATTACGAACTATCAAAGGAGATTACATGAATTTTAAAGAACTGAACTTGATCGACCCAATTTTAAAATCAATCGCACATGAGGGATACGAAACCCCCTCGCCGATTCAGGCAGAGGCGATTCCCCCGCTGCTTCTGGGCAAGGATCTACTTGGCTGTGCCCAAACAGGAACAGGGAAAACCGCCACATTTGCGATTCCAATTTTGCAAACACTCTATAAACAAAAAACAAACACCAAAGAAAAGCGAAAACTGAAAGCTCTGATTTTAACACCAACAAGAGAACTTGCCATGCAAATATCCGATAGCTTTAAAACATATGGACGGCTTACAGGGCTTAAAACAACTGTGGTTTTTGGAGGTGTCTCACAAAATCCGCAAGCAATGGCACTTGGAATCGGAACCGATATTTTGGTTGCCACACCGGGACGACTGATTGACTTGATCAACCAAAAGATATGCAACTTAAAAGATATATCCATACTCGTTTTGGATGAAGCAGACAGAATGCTTGATATGGGATTTGTTCATGATGTGAAAAAAATAATTGAGAAACTGCCAACCAAAAGACAAACAATGTTGTTTTCGGCGACAATGCCAAAAGAAATCGCCTCGTTGGCTACATCCATTTTACAAAAACCTGTCATCGTTGAGGTAACTCCTGTTTCTTCAACCGTGGAAACAGTGAACCAGTCCGTTTACTTTGTAGACAAGGCGAACAAGGGCAACTTGCTTGTTGAATTGTTGAAAGATAAAAAAATCGTATCTGCATTGGTTTTTTCCAGAACAAAACATGGTGCGGATAAAATACAGAAAGTGCTCAACAAAACTGGCATAACCGCCCGAGCCATTCACGGAGATAAATCGCAAAATTCTCGCCAAGATGCACTTTCTGATTTTAAGATTGGCAAAATTCGGGTATTGGTGGCGACAGACATCGCCGCCCGTGGTATTGACATTGATCAGCTCTCCCATGTTTTTAATTATGATTTGCCGAACATTCCCGAAACATATGTGCATAGAATTGGGCGTACTGGTCGTGCTGGAGAAAGCGGAACAGCCATCTCGTTTTGTGATTTTGACGAAAAAGCATATTTAGCGGACATTCAAAAGCTAATTAAATTGCAAATAACAGAGGTTACAAACAACCCCTACCCAATGCAAATATTTGAACACATTGAGAAAGCCACAAAGCCAAGGTTTGTACCCCAAAACAAAAACACTGCACAAAAAAGTGTAAAAAGAAGCAACCCAAAAAAATATAAATAGATAAATTATATGCAAAAGGCTCTCTTGCCAATTTCCACAAGAGAGCCTTTTGTGCGTGTCAATATATTTTGCATCAAGGCATGTTATTTCGTTTTGAAATCACTTTTAAAGCAGCTTTCGTGAAATCGCAAAGTTCCATAGTTTCTGTTTCATTTAAGTTATAACCGCTTAATTGAGAAAACATCATGTTATACATATAGCAATTCTCATCTGTTATAAAGTTCATGCATTTATGCAATAGTTCATCTTTTCTCGTATGTTTGTTTTCCACTTCGCCTTGTAATAAATAATTAGGCGTAACACCTAATGTATGTGCAAATTTATTTAACCTTCGTGCTGTCGTGCAACGTTTTCCTCTTTCAATTAATCCTAAATACCCAGAAGATATTCCCACTCGTTCAGCTAATTCATCAATGGTAATTCCCAATTCTTTTCGAGCCTTCCAAATTCTATTGCCTATTTGTTTCTGATATTTTAATTTGTCTTCTAGCATATCGCTTTGCATCTCCTCGTTTACGATATCGTTCGCCGTACCATGAAGCGGAAAATTTATCACAGGTAAAAAACTTTTGAATATTATTATCGTTCAAATTGAACCATAAGTCAATAGCCCAATTTGAGACTTGTATAATTATTTCGAGGTGACTATTATGGTTGAAACTAGATTAATTGATTTGAGGGAAAGTCGAGACTTAAAACAAAAAGATATAGCCGAGGCATTAAATATACCTGCTCGCACCTATGGAAACTATGAAGCAGGCACCAGAGCTATTCCGTTTGATATATTAATTGAAATTTCAAAGTTCTATAATACGAGTACCGACTATATCTTGAAAGTGACAAATAAAAAAGAGCCCTACCCCAAAGAGTGATCGTAGTGGGCTAAATTTCTCTTTAGATTTCTGTATACAAAACGGCAGAAATTAAGCAGCCAACAAAATCCGCATTTCGGAATTTTGTTGGCTGCTTTTTACTTTTTGGAAATCCAAACTTTTAAAATTTGGTGCAGTTTGGCCGTTTCAATTGGTTTGATTAACACGTCATTCATGCCAGATGCGATCAGTTCCTCTCGCCCATCGCTTAATGCATTCGCTGTCAATGCAACGATCGGAAGGGTCTGATAATGTTCGCCCTCCAAGCTCCGAATAATCTTGGTAGCGTCGATTCCATCTAAAACAGGCATCATGTGATCCATAAATACCAAGTCATATTTTTTTGCTTTAATCATTTCAATCGCTTCGTACCCATTAATTGCCTTTTCGATGTTTAAGTTGTAAGGCTCAAGCATACCCTCCGCAACATCTAGGTTTATTTCGTTATCATCTACAACCAAAACAGTTGCATGAGAAAAGTCTTCTGTGCTGTTATGGTCTTCATCAGCCTTTGAAGTTTTTTGGTCGCTTTCATTTAAGGCTTGGGAAACATTCACACAGTAAATTGGCAATTCCAAAGTATTTTCTGTTACAAACTCTTGCTGTGACTGTTCGGCTGAAAAATAAACCAAGAGCCTTTGTGTGTTTGCCTCTGAAAATGCAAGTGCGTTTTGGCTGCTTGTCATGATATGCGTAATGGTTTCGTCCTTTTGTATTCGCTTTGCCGTTTCTACCTCGCCTGTCGCAAAAACCTGTACACCCAAGGCTTTCAGATTGCTCTCAATCGAAGCCCTTAAATCATTGTCAGCCTCAAGCAACAGAACCTTTTTATCCTCTGCATTTA
>JAVBKL010000013.1:0-11141 GCA_031554055.1 Eubacteriales bacterium
AAACCATATATTATTGCGGCAATGATTTTCATGAGCAAAGTGAAGAACCCACAAAAGACTTTAACAGACCTTACGGCTCGCAATTATCCAAGATTCTTTTAAAACGATTTTAAGTAACATAGAACGGGCTGTGACAATTTCTCACAGCCCATATTTGTATAAAAAAGATTAATAACAAAAACAGGAGGAACACTCATGAGCGAAATTATGCGTCCTATCGAGTTTGGTGCGTTAGTTAAATGGGTTTTAGATGAATATAGACAGAATAAAACAATTTTTGGTTTGGCTTCTTCAAAGTTCTATCGCAACGAAAGCGGAAATATGATGAAGCTGTTTGGCGAGAGCTTGGATTCTCCTGTTGGACCAGCGGCTGGACCTCACTCGCAGCTTGCACAAAATATTGTTACATCTTATCTTGCCGGAAGTAGATTTATTGAGCTGAAAACGGTTCAAACGATGGACGGCGAAGAACTTAGAAAATGTGTGGCAAGACCCTGTATCAACGCAGAGGACGAAGGCTACAATGTGGAATGGTCAACGGAACTGAAAGTTTCAGAAGCGTTTGACGAGTATGTCAAGGCTTGGTTTTTAATTCATGTTCTGGCAAAAGAGCTTGGCATCTCACAAGAATGTGACTTTGCTTTTAATATGAGTGTTGGTTATAACTTGGAGGGCATTCAGTCCGAAAAAATTGACTCGTACATCGAAGGACTAAAGGACGCAACAGACACAGCAATATTTAAAGAATGTGCAGGTTTCATAAAAGAAAATTTAGACCTATTTGAGAATTTCACAGAAAATGATTTAAACAAAGTAAGCCCATGTGTTGCTAGAAGCGTTACACTTTCGACCCTTCATGGCTGCCCAAAAGAAGAAATCGAACGCATTGCCGTTTATCTCCTGACAGAAAAGAAAGTTCATACCTACATAAAATGCAACCCAACCTTGCTTGGTTATGAGTTTGCCAGAGAAAAACTTGACGAGCTTGGTTACCATTACATCTCATTTGACGATCACCATTTCAATAACGACTTACAATTTTCCGATGCAGTTTTCATGTTTAACCGTCTAATCGAGCTATCACAAAAAGAAAATTTGCAGTTTGGTCTTAAACTAACAAACACTTTCCCAGTTCAAATTAAAAACAAAGAATTACCAGGCGAAGAAATGTATATGTCGGGTCGTTCACTTTATCCGCTTACCATAAGCCTAGCAAGCAAACTTGCTACGGAGTTTAATGGAAAACTTCCAATCTCCTACTCGGGTGGCGCGGATCACTTTAATATTTCAGAAATTTTAAAAGCTGGTATTCAACCGATTACAGTTGCTACAACGCTTCTTAAACCGGGCGGATACGCAAGGCTTTATCAAATAGCGAAAACATCAGAAAGTTCTGTTGTAACGGATTGGAACGGCTTGGATATTTCCGCCCTCCAAAAAATTGCAGCTGAAGTTTCTCAAAATAAATATCACCAAAAGAGTTTTAGAACTGTGGAGTCTCGCAAAACCGATGTTCCGCTTGGTTTGCTCGAATGTTTTATGGCGCCGTGCAAAGAGTCGGGTTGCCCGATTCACCAACAAATTCCAGAGTACTTAAAATTGGTCAGTGACGAAAAATATGTAGAAGCGATGCAAGCGATCACGATTGATAACTCGTCACCTGCGGTTCTCGGCAGACTTTGCACACACAAATGTCAAACCAAATGCACTAGAATTGATTATGACGAATCCCTGAAAATCCGCAGCATGAAAGGTTTCGCCGTTTTAAAAGGTGGCGATGATTATATCAACACGATTAAAGAAACGCCGATTCGCACAAATAAAAAAGCAGTTTGCATCGGAGCGGGGCCAGCCGGTGTTGCGGCGGCATATTACTTGCGTCGTAACGGTGTAGACGTTACCGTTCTTGAAAAACGAGACAGTGCTTACGGCATCGTATCTCATGTGATTCCAGAATTTAGAATTTCAAAAGACTTAATCGAAAAAGATATTACGCTCGCAGAAAAAACAGGTGTAAAATTTGTATATGGCGTGGACTCGGGTTATGACTTGGAAGAACTAAAGAAGGAATACGACTATGTGATTCTTGCGACAGGTGCTTGGGGACGTGGAAATTGTGGGCTTGTATCAGGCGAAGATAAATTACTCGATGCACTTGAGTTTTTAGCGGAGTCAAAGCAAAAGGATTGTAAGATGGACTTGGGCGAATCCGTTGCAGTAATCGGCGGTGGTGACGTTGCTATGGACTGTGCGAGAGCAGCAAAGAGATCCGGCTCAAAAGTTTCTCTCGTTTATAGACGAACCAAAGAATTTATGCCAGCAGAAAAAGAAGAAATCGAACTTGCTATACAAGATGGTGTAGAAATCATGGAGCTTCTTGCACCAATCAGTTATGACGGAACCAATTTATTGTGTGATGTGATGGAACTCACAGAGGTTGACAGGAGCGGCAGACGAGGCGTGAAGGCAACTGGCGAACAAAAAACGCTTGTCTTCAGCACTGTAATTTCTGCAATTGGTGCTAAAGTTGAACTCGAGCAATTTGAGAAAAACAAACTGGAACTCGACGGCAAGTATGTGAAACAAAACGAAAATTATGAGACATCGGTTCAGAATGTTTATATTGCTGGCGACTGTAGAGTCGGTGCGTCAACGATTGTCAAGGCTCTTGCGGATTCAAAAAGAGTTGCCATTGATATTCTTAACAAAGAGAAACTCACAAATGATTTTGTAAAAGTAGGAGCAGTTCTTGAGCCAAGTGTAATCTGGGACAGAAAAGGAAATCTTTGTGAAGTGTATGATGACAACCAAGAAGGCAAACGTTGCTTGGCTTGTGACGAAATTTGTGCCATCTGCTGTGACGTATGTCCAAACCGAGCAAATGTTTTATTGCCAAACAATCAGATCCTACACATTGATGGAATGTGCAACGAATGCGGAAACTGCGGAAAATTCTGCCCACATACTGGCGACCCATATAAAGATAAATTTACTTTGTTCTGGACAGAAGAGGACTTTGTTGAAAGCAAACAAGTCGGATTTTTGGTTACGGACAATGGATATAAAGTTCGAAACGAGTGCGGCGAAGTCGTAGAGACTTCAAAAGAGCTTGAAGGAATTATTAAGCCACTTCAGGATATGATTAAGATAGTACCACAGCGATACCTATAAGAGGGAGGGCTACTATATGTTGTTAATCGGAAACGGAAAAGTTTTTACAAGAGATGCCAAGCGTCCGTTTATTGAAAACGGTGCAGTTCTAATTGATGGAAAATTAATCAAAGAAGTCGGCACAACAGTAGAACTGAAAGCAAAATACAAAGACGCACGGTTTATAGACGCACGAGGCCGCTTGGTGATGCCCGGATTTATTAATACGCATATGCATTATTATTCCACTTTTGCAAGAGGTTTGTTCCTTGGCGGCAAGCCGGCTACCATGTTTAGCGAAGTGCTAAAAGGGCTTTGGTGGAGACTTGACAAAGCACTAAACCTTGACGATGTGTATTATTCGGCGGCTGTCCCCATGCTTGAGCAAGTGAAAAGCGGTGTGACAACAGTGATTGACCACCATGCAAGCCCATTTGCAATCGAAGGCAGTCTTTTTAAAATCTCAGAGATTGCAGAAAAAATTGGCGTACGTAGCAATCTTTGTTATGAAACATCAGACCGTGACGGCGAAGAAATTAAAAATGCGGGGATAAAAGAAAATATTGATTTCATCAAATATTGCAATGAAAAAAATGACGACATGATAAAAGGTTTGTTCGGGCTTCATGCGTCCATGACGGTTTCAGAAAAAACGCTGAACGAGTGTTTGGAGGCAGCGGCAAAAGTAAATGCTGGTTTTCATATTCATGCCGCAGAGGGTATCGAGGACGTTGCCGATTCATTAAACAAATATAATTTGCGAGTGATTGAGAGATTAAACAAGTACGGCGTTTTGAGTGACAAGAGCATTGCAGTTCACTGTATCCATATCTCAGGCGAGGAAATGGAAATGCTCAAAGATTCAAAGGTTGCTGTGGTTCATAATCCAGAATCAAATATGGGCAATGCGGTTGGCGTGTCACAAGTTCTTGATATGCTGGCTCGTGGCGTTTTGGTGGGGCTTGGCACAGATGGATATACCACTGATATGACGGAATCCTACAAGGTTTGTAACATTCTTCATAAACACGCAAAAGGCTTGCCGTCGGTTGGTTGGAACGAACCACCGCAAATGTTGTTTGAAAACAACAAGACAATTGCTGAGAGATTTATAAGCGGCAAGGTCGGCACAATTAAAGAAGGTCACTATGCCGATGTAATTGTGGTGGATTATAAAGCTCCAACGCCAATCAATGCGGATAACATCAATGGACATATCCTGTTTGGCGTAAGCGGAAGAAACGTTGACACAACCATTGTCAACGGCAGAATTGTTATGGAAGAACGTGTTCTCATAAACATAGATGAAGAGGAAATCATGGCAAAATCTCGTGAGTGTTCAGAAAAACTCTGGAAGAGGGTGTGATTTATGGCTTACAAAGTTGTTGGTAAAAGTGTGGAGCGTTGGGACGCAGTCGCAAAAGTTCAGGGCAGAGCTGAGTACACAGGCGACTATCACATGAAAGGCACGTTGTACGGAAAAATTTGTAGGGCAACCATTGCCCATGGCATTGTGAAAAGCCTTGACATAAGCGAAGCTTTAAAAGTTCCTGGCGTGATAAAAGTTTTAACACCAGACGATGTTTCGCAGTGTTCGTTTCCAACGGCAGGTCATCCGTATTCACTGGATATTAGCCACCAAGATATTGCTGATAGAAATATTTTGACAAAAAGGGTTAGGCTGTATGGCGATGAAATTGCGGCAGTTGTGGCAGAAACAGAGCTTGCGGCAGAAATAGCTGTCAGTAAAATAAAAGCTGTGTACGAGGAATTTCCATTTTATTTAACACCAGAAGAAAGTCTAAAAGAGGGTGCAGTCGAAATTCACGAAGGCACAAAAAACACGTTGGCTCACACCGTAGCGGAAATTGGAAACCCAGAAGAAGAATTTAAAAACTCGAAGTACATCATAGAAGACAGTTATGAAACCCAAATTGTTCAGCATTGTCACATGGAGAACCAAGTTGCGATTTCTTATAAATCGGCAGACGGACGCTATACCTGTGTCAGTTCAACCCAGATTCCTCACATTTGCAAACGGATCCTTGGGCAAGCGTTTGGAATGCCTTGGAGCAAGTTCAGGGTCATCAAGCCCTTTATCGGCGGTGGATTCGGAAACAAGCAAGACGTTACGATTGAACCACTTTCGGTTGCAATGAGTATGGCAGTGGGTGGAAGGCCAGTAAGACTTGAACTAACTCGAGAAGAAGTTTTCGCTTGGACACGTGTTCGCCATGCCATTTCCTATAAAATTAAAATGGGCATCACGGAGGACGGAATCATAAACGCTCTTGATGTTACCGCTGTGGCAAACAACGGTGCGTATGCGTCTCACGGACATTCCATTGCGGTGAAAGGTGCTGGAATCCTTTGGACATTGTACGGTCTGAAACACGCAAAATATACCGCCCACACCGTTTTCACCAATACAGCAACAGCAGGTGCCATGCGTGGCTATGGCGTGCCGCAAGTTATTTTTGCTATTGAAAGTCATATCGAAAAATGTGTAAAAGAACTTGGGCTTGACCCAATAGAATTTAGGGCAAAGAATTTCTTCAAAGAAGGGCATCACCACCCACTCACCGATATTCAGTTGCAGACTTTTAAACTGGAGGACTGCATGAGACTTGGCGTGGAGCGTTTTAACTGGCACGAGAAAATGAAACAACCAAAACAAACAAGGAACTCCGATATTCGAAGAGGGTTTGGCATGGCGGCTTTTTCCTACGCAACGGGCGTGTATCCATACAGTCTTGAAATGGCTGGCTGTCGGTTGTCTTTGATTCAAGATGGCAGTGTAAAAATGATGGTGGGTGCGACAGAAATTGGGCAAGGTGCCGACACCGTGTTTGCACAAATGGTTGCGGAGACTTTGGGCATTGATTACAACAATGTGTATGCTGACCAAAATACAGACACAGACTACTCGCCGTTTGATCCAGCGGCATACGCTTCCAGACAATCTTATGTAACAGGCATGGCGGTTCGAAAAGCCGCAGAGGAACTGAAAGACAAAATTCTCCAAGCGGCAGAAGTTTTTTATGAGATTGACGCAAAGAAACTTGACATCGTAGACGCAAACATTGTCAATATTGAAAGCAATGAAATCGTTGACACACTCGGCGAACTGGCACTAAAAACGTATTATGACATTCCTCGTGGCGGTTGTTTGTCCGTGGAAGTTTCACATAATTTACACGACAACGCATACCCATGTGGCATTTCTTTTGCCGAAGTTGCGGTGGACATGAAAACTGGTAAGGTCGAGGTCGTTTCTATGTTAAACGTGCATGATTCGGGAACGATTTTAAACCCACTTCTTGCCGAGGGTCAAGTGGAGGGCGGCATGGGCATGGGCCTTTCCTACGCCTTATCAGAAGTGATGCAATACGATAAAAAAACAGGCAAGCCGCTGAACAACAATTTGTTGGATTACAAAATGCCGACCATGATGGATATTCACGAATTGGATTGTGCGTTTGTTGAGCCGCATGACGAGTCTGGCCCTTATGGCAACAAGGGCTTAGGTGAGCCGCCGCTTTGTTGTCCTGCTGGTGCAATCAGAAATGCAGTCCTAGACGCAACAGGAATTTATTTTAATGAGATGCCGCTAAACCCTCAAAGAGTTTACGAGGGCATTGCAAAGGCAGGTGTTTCAAATGTTTGATATTGGCATGTACTACGAAGCGGATTCCATCGAAGCCGCATTAAAATATATAAGTGAAAATGCAAATGCACAAATTATTGCTGGTGGCACGGACGTTCTGATTAAAACTCGTGAGAGATTAGACGGATACATGGGTCGTGACCTTGTTGGCATTACAAGAATTAAGGAACTCAAAGAAATCATCGAGACTGACGAGGGAATTGTGATTGGTTCTTGCTGTTGCTTTTCGGAAGTTGAGCGTTTAGATGTCATTACAAAAAACATCAAGAGCTTGGCGGTGGCTTGCGGAACAGTTGGTGGGCCTCAAATTCGCAACATGGGTACAATCGGCGGAAACATCTGCAACGGTGCGACCTCTGCAGATTCTGCGTCTACTTTGTTTGCACTAAACGCAAAATTATTAATCCAAAGTTTGGATGGAAAAAAAGAAATGCCAATCCAAGAATTTTATGTAGGCCCTGGAAAAGTAAAACTTGCTCATGGCGAAATTCTCACAGGAATAAAAATTCTCAAAGAGGATTATGTCGGTTACATGGGGCAGTACATTAAGTTTAGCCAAAGAAATGCAATGGATATTGCAACGCTCGGCTGTTCGGTTATGGTTAAAGCGAACAACAATACAATTGAGGATTTGCGGATTGCGTATGGTGTGGCGGGGCCTACGCCGCTTAGGGCAAGTGATGCCGAGAGTTTTGCAAAGGGTCTTGAGGCGACCGACGAAAATTTAAATGCAATAGGCGAAAAAGCAGTTTTGGGTTGCAAGGCTCGTGATTCTTGGCGGGCGTCAAAGGCGTTCCGTGAGAATTTAATCAAAGAACTCGCCATTCGTGCAATCAAAGAATGCATAAAGGCAGGTGCGAATGCATGAAAATAAATTTTACTCTTAACGGAAAAAAATATGACTGCGAGGTCGATCCAAGAAAATCTCTGCTTGAGTTGTTGCGTGAGGACTTGGGGCTTACTGGTGCCAAACAGGGTTGCTCGGTTGGCGAATGCGGTGCGTGCACCATGATTGTTGACGGCGAGATTATTGACTCGTGCATCTATTTAGCCGTTTGGGCAAATGGGCGTGAGATTACTTCGATTGAAGGTGTCGGTACGCCAGAAGAACTTTCTGATGTGCAGCGAAGTTTTGTAGATAGCGGAGCGGTTCAGTGTGGTTACTGCACACCGGGGCTTGTTCTTGCTACAACAAACTTGCTAGAACAAAACAAAACACCAAGCCGTGCAGAGATTGTTCGTGGCTTATCGGGAAACCTTTGCCGTTGCACAGGCTATAAAAAAATTATTACAGCTGTTGAGACAACAGTGGAAAAGCGTAGGGGCGTGAGGGTATGAATACCTTTTGGCTAAACGGAGTAGAAACAACAGCAAAGGAAGCGAACTTGCTTGACTTTTTGCGTGAGGACGAAAATTTAACATCTGTCAAGAACGGCTGTGGCGAAGGTGCTTGCGGTGCTTGCATGGTGCTCGTTGATGGCTTGGCCAAGCGAGCGTGTTTGCTTAAAACCTCGCAAGTAGTCGGCAAAAAAGTAACAACCCTCGAGGGTCTAAGTGACTACGAAAAGCAAGTGTATTCTTATTGCTTTGCCAGTTGTGGAGCGGTGCAATGTGGATTTTGTATCCCTGGCATGATTATCAGTGCAAAGGCTCTGCTTGATGTGAACAAAGAGCCGAACGATAGTGAAATAAAAATTGCAATTAAAGGAAACATTTGTCGGTGTACAGGATATGTTAAAATAGAACAAGCAATTTTGAAAGCGGCTGAAATGTTTAGAAATTCAGTTTCAGTGCCAGCAGACGAAATTTCTCCAAACATCGGCAACGATTTTTTAAGGATAGATGCAAGTGACAAAACGCTTGGAATTGGGCTTTATGTGGATGATATGAAGTTTGAAAACATGGTGTACGGACGTGCGTTACGTTCCAAGCACCCAAGGGCGAAAGTGGTTTCCATTGATATTTCAAAGGCGAAAGAAGTAAGCGGCGTCGTTGCAGTTTTAACTGCGGACGACATTGATGGAAAACGTTTCCTTGGACATCTGGTTAAGGATTGGCCGGCACTTGTGGCAATCGGCGAGGAAACAAGGTATGTAGGCGATTCCATTGCACTGGTTGCGGCAGAAACCAAAGAAGCTTTGAGTGAAGCGCTCGGCCAAATCGAAGTTGTATACGAAGTTTTACAACCGATTACGAATCCGCTTGAAGCACAAAACGATCCCAAGCAAATTCTTAGAAAAGAAGTTTTAACACGTGGCGATGTGGACACAGCCATTAAAAATTCGAAACATGTTGTCACGTATAAATATAGTACGCCGTTTACAGAGCACGCATTTTTGGAACCTGAATCCGCCATTGCGATACCAGAAAACGGCGGTGTAAAACTTTACACAGGCGGTCAAAGCGTGTACGATGAACAGCACGAAATCATGGATTTGTTAAACTTGCCCGAGGACAAAGTACGTGTAATCAGTGCGTACGTGGGCGGCGGTTTTGGTGGAAAAGAAGACATGAGCGTTCAGCACCACGCAGCACTCCTTGCACATAAGACAGGTCGAATCGTAAAAGTTACGTTTTCGAGGGAAGAGAGTATTAAAATTCACCCCAAACTTCATGCGGCAGAAATGGAATTTACAACAGCCTGTGATGCAGACGGAAATTTAACGGCAATGCGTGCAACCATCATCATGGATACTGGTGCGTATGCATCTCTTGGTGGGCCAGTGTTACAAAGGGCTTGCACCCATGCGGCTGGGCCGTATAATTATCACAACATAGACATCACAGGTATTGCGGTGTACACAAACAATCCACCGGGCGGTGCTTTTAGAGGGTTTGGCGTTACACAATCTGCGTTTGCTACCGAGTGTAACATCAATAGACTGGCAGAACTCTGCGGACTTTCTCCGTGGGAGTTTCGATATAAAAACGCAATTAGACCAAAGCAAGTGTTGCCAAACGGACAGATTGCTGACGAGAGTACGGCACTTGTCGAAACCCTTGAAGCGGTAAAAGAATTTTATGAGAGCCAAAAGTTTGCAGGTATTGCTTGTGCACTCAAAAACGCTGGGCTTGGCGTGGGTGTGCCTGATGCAGGACGTTGCAAAATAAAAATCGTTGATGGCAAAGCCCACATTAGAACCAGTGCGGCTTGCATCGGTCAAGGTATGGGTACAATACTTTTGCAAATTTTTTGTGAAACCACAGGGATTTCAAAAAATAACGTGGTGTACACCATGCCCGACACTTCGCTTACGCCAAACTCTGGCACAACAACGGCATCAAGACAAACTGTGTTCACTGGTGAGGCTTGCAAGCTTGCGTCAGAAAAACTCAAACAAGCACTCGAAAAAAATAGTTTAGGCGAACTAGACGGCCAAGAATTCTATGGCGAGTTTTTTCCAAAAACAGATCCGATGGGCACGGACAAAGAAAATCCAGTAAGCCATGTTGCGTATGGGTATGCAACCCAAGTGGTTGCACTCGATGAATTTGGAAAACTCATTGCCGTTCATGCAGCACATGACGTAGGACGTGCCATTAACCCGATTGCAGTTGAAGGGCAGATTGAGGGCGGCGTGGTCATGGGTCTTGGTTATGCATTGACAGAAAATTATCCGCTCACAGTAGGCGTACCAACGGCAAAGTTTGGAACACTCGGCTTGTTTCGTTCAACAGCCGTTCCTGAAATTAAGAGCATCATAATCGAAAAAAATTTGGGCGAGTCGCTTGCCTATGGTGCAAAGGGCGTTGGCGAAATTACAACCATTCCAACAGCGGCGGCAGTGCAAGGTGCGTATTATAAATTGGACGGAACGTTCCGCCAAACTTTGCCACTTCCGAACACTTTTTATAGAAAACAAAAGTAAATTATGATTAAAACACCTAAGAGCTTTTTGGCAAACACCAAAAAGCTCTTAAATTTTAAACTAAGTATTGCAAATATGGTAAATAATTATTATAATGAAGCATTATATAGTTAATGAATAAATAAACGCAATAAGCAACCAGAATCTTAGAGAGGAGTGATACTATGACAAGCAACTCTATAAAAAATTTAACAAGCGAAGAAATACTGCACAATTTGATGCAGCGTCTAAAGCAGTATCACCCAACTAACGATTTTTCGGATATTGAAAGAGCGTGTAATTTAGCGATTGAAGCACATGGCGACCAGCTTAGAAAATCGGGCGAGCCGTATATCATACACCCATTGTCGGTGGCGTATATCTTGGCAGACCTAGAACTTGACAGAGAATCCATTATCGCCGGTGTTTTGCACGATGTAATCGAAGATACGAAATATAGTTATAAAGATATTGTC
>JAVBKL010000177.1:0-12987 GCA_031554055.1 Eubacteriales bacterium
CTGCATCAATAATAAGCACACGCTTATTATATCTGCTTAGTTGAATCGCAAGATTAACAGCAAAGTTTGTTTTTCCAACGCCGCCTTTACCGCTTGTAATACTGATTACTCGAGTCGTTATTTTTTTAGCAGCATTTTCAAAGTCTTGCTCATTTTTTGCTTTTACTATATCTCTTAATCTATAAGCTTGATCCATCAAAACATGCCACCTCCAAATCCTAATAACGCCTTCGCTATTTTATCCGACTGAACAATTTCTATATCATCTGGAACATTCTGTCCGTATGCAACATAAGACATTTTCTTGCCCGTAAGACAGCATATATTTAATATACTCCCAAGGCAAGATGTTTCATCAAGTTTTGTAAAAATCAAATCAAATTCTGTAACCGAAGAATAGATTTCAATTATTTTCATCAAGTCTTCATACTTTGTTGCAACGCTTAAAACCAAAAATTTTCTGCTATCTGGTGCAACATCAAGAATTTGCTTAAGCTCTTTCACGTTTTCTTCGTTTTTATGTGAGCGTCCTGCCGTATCGATAAGAACAATATCCTCGGTTGGCAATAGTTTTTTCAAGTTCTCACGTAAGTCCTCTGCTTTGTAAACAACACATACGTCAATACCCAAAATCTCACCATATGTTTTGAGTTGCTCAACTGCTGCAACCCTATATGTATCCGCTGTCATCAACCCTACTTTAAAATCGTTATTTAAAATAAAAGATGATGAGAGCTTCGCAATCGTTGTGGTTTTTCCAACTCCTGTAGGCCCTAAAAAGAAAACTGCATTGCCCTCGTTTTCTCCACGTTCGCTAACTTTCTTTACTACAACGGGCTGGGGCTCACCTAAAACTTTTATAATGGTATTATACACTACTTTTGTCAATAAGTTAATATCAACTTTATCATCGCCGTCAATTGCATTCGCATCTTCTAAAATCTTAATCGCAACCTCAGGTATGACACTTTGTTCTACCAGTGTATCATAAAAAGTTTGAATTATGTTATTTTCATAACGTCTCATAGATATATTGGTCATGCTCTGCGAAATACTAAGCTGTGTTACCATTTTCGCAATCAAATCTTCGTTACTGTTGAGCCTGCGTTCAAGATTTTTTATCATCTCTTGCTGCTCAACTATTTTTTTGTCTTTCCCAAGCGATTCTGCGGCGGCTGCCACATCAATCAAGTCTGGTACGACAACTTTTAGTTCAGGTTTTGGAGCTTCATTCCCGACGGCAAAATTAACTGCTTTTTTCGTCTCAGTAACAGGATCGGCACCTTGTGACTTATCAGGAAATTTTTCGTCGTAAGCCGCTGTAACTTCTACAATCGGCTTACGCAAAAAAGCAAAGAATCCACGAGGTTGAGTTTTCTTGATATTGAGTATGAGTGCGTCCATACCAAGCTCTGCCTTGACTTTTTCTATGACTTCTTGTTCAGTCCTGCCTTCATATTTTTTTATTTTCAAGCCAAACTCACCATCCCGATAGACTGAATTTCTGCATTAGGATCCAACTCATTATACGAAAGCACAACTAAATTTGGAGCAACCTGTTCTACTAACCGCTTGAAATAAATTCTAACGATTGGCGACGTTAAGATAATCGGCTGCAATCCCATTGAAGTCAATTTTGTAATCTCGTTACTTAAGTTATCAAAAATCTTTTGCGTTGTTTTTGGATCAAGAGCAAGGTATGAGCCTTGCTCTGTCTGTTGTACACTGCCCATAATTTCTTGCTCAAGGTTTGGATCAAGTGTAATGACATTATTGACTTCACCTTCAAAGAATTTACGTGATATGGCACGTCTAAGTGCTTGCCTGACATACTCTGTTAGCATATCTGTATCACGAGTCATTCCAGCAAAGTCAGCGAGCGTTTCAAGTACCGTAACTAAATCCCGAATCGAAATACCTTCTCTTAATAAATTGGCGAGCACTTTTTGAATTTCACCAACAGACATAATTTTCGGCACAAGCTCTTCGATCAGAGTTGGATGTGTCTCTTTCACATTATTAACAAGCGTTTGCACATCTTGTCTTGAAAGCAACTCGTGCAAGTGGCTACGAATAACTTCTGTCAAGTGTGTCGCAATGATTGCCGGTGGATCAACAACTGTGTAACCAAGTGCTTCTGCACGTTCTCTTTGTGATTCTGAAATCCAAAGTGCAGGAAGCCCCAAGTACGGCTCAACTGTCTCAATACCATCAATTTCTTCTTCTACATATCCCGGGTTCATCGCCATGTAGTGGTCAAATAAAATATCTCCACCCGCAACTTCAACACCCTTTATCAAAACTTTATATTGATTTGGGCTTAGTTTAATATCGTCCCTCAAACGAATGATAGGAACAACCGCACCAAGCTCAAGAGCAATTTGTCTTCTAATCATAACAACCCTATCGAGCAAGTCGCCACCTTGGTTGGAGTCAACAAGCGGAATGAGTCCGTATCCAAAAATTAAGAGAATTGGGTCTACGTTTAAAAGAGAGATAACATTCTCTGGTCTTCGTATTTCGCCAACCTCGTCGTCTTCTGCAACAATTTCTGTTTTAATCGCTTCAATTTTGCCACGCCTGTCTTTTCTGTACCCGATAAAAATTAAAACTGCACCGGACGGAACAAAAATCATAGTAGGCAAAGGTGTTGCGAGTCCCAAGAAAACCAAAACTCCACCGGTGATGTAAATAACAAGAGGCGATGCAAAAATTTGATTGGTAACTTGTGTACTAATGTCACCATCAGCAGTAGCTTTTGTAACAATCAAACCAGTTGCAACCGAAATTAACAAACCTGGAATCTGTGTGACAAGACCATCACCAATCGTAAGAATAACGTATACTTGTGCAGCTTCTCCAAGTGGCAAGGGTTTTCCAGTACCAAGACCCAGCGTACCAATGATAAGGCCACCGATGATATTTACAAAAGTGATTAAGATACCCGCCTTTGCATCACCAGAAACGAACTTGGTAGCACCGTCCATAGCACCAAAGAAATTGGATTCATCTTGCACTTTTTTACGACGTGCTTTTGCACCTTCATCATCTATAAGTCCCGAGTTTAAGTCAGCATCAATCGCCATTTGTTTACCTGGCATTGCATCGAGCGTAAACCTTGCTGTAACTTCAGCAACACGAGTAGAACCTTTTGTGATTACCATAAAGTTAACAATGGTTATGATAATAAAAATGATTACACCGACCACCATATTACCTGCGGCAACGAACTCACCAAAGACCTGAATGACTTCTCCAGCATAACCTTGACCAAGTATTAAACGAGTTGTGGAGATACTGAGTACAAGCCTAAACAGCGTAGAAACAAGAAGCACCGTTGGAAAAAGTGACATGTCCAGTGCTTCTTTTGCATATAAAGAGTCCAACAAAATTAAAAGTCCCATAACAATATTAATCATTAACAAAAAATCGATTATTCCTGTTGGAAGTGGAACAACTATAGCAATGACTATTGCAACGATTAATACGCCTAAGGCGGCTTCCTGCATTCTCATTTTAGTTTACTCCCTACCAAATTTAAATATAAGCACACGTACTTAACCATTATACTTCATTTATATTTTTTTTTCTATACGTTTTTCAAAAAAATTTCCAAGTTGTCATAAATTAATGCAAGCTCAAATAAAATGGATATATAAAAAGAATTTAAGGAGGAAATTTCATGGGCGGCACAAAAATAATTGTAGTTCAGCTTCGGGAAATACTAAAGACTTTATTATTTGCTGGTGTGGGTCTTCTGCTAATTTTTCTACTGATTTATTTCTTTGTCCCAAAGGATAAAACCAGTGCAAAGTCAGCTAGTTTATACATTCCCGGTACATATTCAGTCGCAATCTTGGTTCAAAACGGCCCTGTCAATGTTGACGTAACAGTAACAGAGCAAGAAATTGTAGCAGTTGAACTTCGTGACCTCACAGAAACGCAAGCTACTTTCTATCCGCTTTTAAAACCAGCAATGGAACAAGTATCACATGATATTATCAAAACGCAAGGCACAGACATCGCCATCTCAACCGAATATAGTGTAACTGGCGAAACTTTACTTGAAGCGGTACGTTCTGCCCTCGCTCAAGCAACAACCGAAAGTTAGAACCAAAACTCACGCCATGGTAAAATACAAAAAAAGACTTAGCAGGTTGCTAGGTCATTTTTTTTTGCTTTCATATTGTTTAATCATATAGTCTTTGGACGCTTTCGTAAAATCAGCTTTCCCTTTTAAGAGCCTAGGGTCTGTTCTCGAATCGACTTTTCTTATGGCAAGTTTATTTTTCTGCTCTTGCACACGCACTTTAACATCAAGATCAGTCACTTGTCTGATTAAATCCTGTATGATAAAAATAATCGGTTTGTAACTGGGTGCTCGCATTTCGAACTCTGGCGAGATTTCTTTAAACACTTTATCAAAAAACCTATCCGAATGAATCAACTCGTCAATAAGTTTTTGTTTTTCATCGTTCATTTGGCTAAACATACCGTCTACCGCAGTAACATCGCTCTTTGCAATTTCAAATTCTGCAACAAGAATTGATTCTTGATTCTCGGTAATAGAAAGAATTTGCATGAGAAACGCTTTCTTTTTTTGCAGTAAATCTCTTAACAGGTTCAGCTTCGTTTCAAATCCGCTCATGTCGACGTTATTTAGTTCAGACTCGCCCATACTTACACCCCTTTCTTTTGAATACGAATTTCTATGTATATACTAAGTTTACTAAATCATCATTTAATATGCAAGCCATTGAGAAAAATAATTAATCCACTTCGGCTTCTGTACTCTCGCTAAACAAAGCTTTTGCAAATGAGCTTGCATCAAAGCGTTGTAAATCATCTAGCCCTTCGCCAACTCCAATAAACCGAACAGGAATTTGAAGTTCGTTTTTAATCGCTATTACGATGCCACCTTTTGCCGTTCCATCAAGCTTTGTTAGAACCAATCCAGTTATGTTGGCAACTTCTTTGAATAATTTTGCTTGTTGCAAAGCGTTCTGTCCAGTAGTTGCATCGAGAACCAAAAACACCTCAAGGGTTGCTTCTTGATAGTTCTGCGATAGAATCTTAAATATTTTGCGAAGCTCTTCCATTAAGTTCTTCTTATTATGAAGTCTGCCCGCTGTATCACAAATTAATATATCAGATTTTCTGGCTTTTGCCGCTTGAATTGCATCAAATATGACAGCAGCTGGGTCAGAATTTTCTTGGTGACGTATAATATCAACACCCGCTCGGTCACTCCAAATTTGAAGTTGGTCAATCGCCGCTGCACGAAACGTATCTGCCGCCGCCAGTAAAACTTTATTGCCTTCTGATTTATAAAGATGTGTAAGTTTTCCAATGGTTGTAGTCTTCCCAACTCCGTTGACACCTATAACCAAAATTACGGAAGGTTTTTTTAAAATAAATTCAGTCTCGGGAACTGGTTGACCGTTTTCGTCCTCATTTTTAAGAAGTATTTTTGAGATTTCATCGGCGAGTAATCTTTTCACATCGGATACATCAGAAATACGTTCGGTTTTTACACGCTCACGTAATTTATCAATGATAAATGCCGATGTCTCAACACCTATATCTGCCATAATTAGCGTTTCTTCAAGTTCTTCATAAAGCTCCTCGTCAATGGTAACGAAGTTCTTCAAAACATTTTCAATACCGCTTACGATGCTCTTACGTGTTTTGTCAAGACCTTCTGCTATTTTGTTAAAGAATTTAAACATGCTACATCTCCCTATCACTCTGTAAGTTTTATCGACGACAATTTGGAAACACCATGTTCTTCCATCGTTACGCCATATAAAACATCTGCTGACTCCATGGTTCCTTTTCTGTGTGTAACAATTATAAACTGCGTTTCACTCGAGAATTTCTTTAGATAATTAGCATACCTTAATACATTCGCATCGTCAAGTGCCGCTTCTACCTCGTCAAGAATACAAAACGGCGATGGCTTCATTCTCAAAATTCCAAACAAAAGAGCTGTGGCAGTAAGCGCACGTTCCCCACCCGAAAGCAAAAGCATATTTTGAAGATTTTTCCCCGGCGGCTGAGCGATAATGTCAATGCCAGAATCAAGAACGTTTTTCTCATCGGATAACCTTAAATAAGCTTTTCCACCGCCGAACATCTCGCTAAACACGACTGAAAAGTTTTCGGATATAATCCTAAACTGCTCAATAAACTGCTTTTCCATAAGCCCTGTAAGCTCTTCGATTATGTCTTTCAATTTTTCTTCAGTCGCTACAATGTCATCTCGCTGCTTTGTCAAAAACGTATGTCGCTCTGTAATCGCTTTAAATTCGTCGATTGCAGCAGAATTAATATTTCCTAGGCTATTAATATCCGCCTTCACAGTTTTTTCGTTTCTTTGTAACTGAATTGAGGTTAGTTCCAGACGTTCATAACCAAGTGCCGTGTTATACGTGATTTGATATTCGTCCCACATTTCATCATATATACGCCTGTTGTTTTCATTCGTCTGTTCTTTTTGTGCTTCCAACCTTACAACGCTCGATTTCAGTATCGACAAAGTTTCCATGAGTTCTCGCTCGAGTTTTTCATTTTCTGAAAGTTTTTTTGCTAGTGCTTGCTTCAAGCTTTCAGCGTCTGAAATTTTCGAAAGAAGTGCATCTTGCTCGACTTTTAAATTCTGGATTTTCTCTCTTGTTGTGAGTATGCTCTCTTCACAACTCTGCTTTTTCTCTGCTTTTACATGTATTTCCTCACCGTGTTTATTTACTGATTCAACAATATATAATTTTTCTTGCTGCATTCTGTAAATATTTTCGTTGCTGGATTGCTTGTTTTGTTCAAGAGCACTGATTTCTGTTTTAATCTGCATGAGCTCACTGTAGCCCGATTCTTTTTCCAGACGCTCATTAATCATTGCGTTTTGGAACTCGTCCACTTGCTCATGAAGTTTTTGAATGGAGCTTTCATGTTCTGCCAAGTTTTTCTCTTTTTGTCTAATCTCTTTGTTGATCTCCTGTAGTCGCTCCATGAGTTTCTGGTCTGCTTCTTGCAGTTCAACAGATTTTAACTTAAACAGCTCTATCTGTTCTTTAGTCTGGCTAAGGTTCTGTTCAAGTGTTGCTCGCTCCAAAGCCTTCTCTTGTAGCTCGGTTCTCTTGTCTTCAATTTGT
Source organism: Eubacteriales bacterium (assembly GCA_031554055.1). Lineage (GTDB taxonomy): Bacteria > Bacillota > Clostridia > Lachnospirales > JAVBKL01 > JAVBKL01. The sequence continues at coordinate 7,152 of JAVBKL010000177.1, forward strand.
TCTTTAATAATAGAAATTACTCGTCTTGTTCCCTCTGTCTCGGTGGTTAAAGTTAAATTTTCTCTATCTAATTTATCGACCAATTCTTTTAGTTCTTTTATCTCTCTGCTTCTGCTAAATAAATTCATTATCTTTTGGGTTGAGCTGCCGCCAGACATGGCACCACCGGCATTTAAAAGTTCACCCTCAAGCGTAACAATTTTGTACTGGTGTTCGTACTTTCTTGCTAGTTTTACTGCATTTTTGATATTGTCAACAACAATTACACGGCCAAGCAAACTTGAAAATATATTTTCATATCTTGGGTCATATTGAATTAAATCTTTGGCTACGCCACAAACCCCTACTTGCCCCAAGATTTCATTTTTATTATTACCCAAGTCTCTTCCTTTTATCGCTGTTAATGGCAAAAATGTTGCTCGGCCATCTTTTGTTGATTTCAAATATTCAATGGCAAGTGTTGCATCCTCTTCTGATAATGTGACGATGTTTTGAACAGCACTACCCAGTGCTACCTCTAAGCATACCTCATAGTCCTTATTGACTTCCATGAGTTCTGCCACGGCACCACAAATTCCCTTAAATCGTTCAGGTTCTCTTTTCTTTTGTTTAAGAACAGACTTCACGCTATTATAATATCCTTCGTAACCGTTTTCAAATTCTATTAATGCTTTCAGTCTCGAACCGCTTTGGTTTAACTCTTTTTGAACGACAACCAAGCGTGCTGATTTCTCGTTTAAGCTTTTAGTTTTTTCTTCTTTTTCGTTTTGCAGCTGAATGCTGTCACGAGTTAATTTCTCAATGCTTTCAAGTGTTATTTCAAGCGACTTGTGAAGTGCACTCGCCCTAGCGTTTTTCTCGTTTAGCTTGCTCCTGTTTATCTCTTTTTCCTCTAACACATTTTCTTTTGTATCTTCTAATTGCTGATAGTTTCTTCTAAAATTTTGAAGTTCGACTTTCATCTCAGAGGAAGTTCCCATTTTCTCAATAATTTCTGCATTGAACTTCTCAATTTGCTGTTCGCCCTCGCTCATACGTCGGCTTACATCATTGAAACTCTGTTGTTTCTGTTCATAGTTTTCGCCCGAAACTTTCAATTTTATTTCAATTCCAGAAAGTTTTGCATTTTCAGTTGTCATGCTTTGTTCAAGCTCTTGAATTTTATTTTGTTTTTCTTCAATATCACTATTTAACCTAGAAATTTCTTGCAATATAAATCCAATTTGCTCGTTCAAAAGCTTAATGTCGTTGTCGTTGCTGCCAATTGCAAGCCTTATGTCATTTAATTGTTCATTATACTCTTTTGCTTTGGTTTCAAGTCTTTGAGATTCCTCTCTCGCCGATTCAATTTCCATCATATAACGGTCTTGCTTTATTTTTTCACTTTCCACTTGATTTTTCAAAGTGTTTAAGCTGTCATCGATTTTTTTGAGCTCGCTTTCGGCACGTTCAACATTCTGGATAAAAATATTTACTTGCAAGCTTTTAAGTTGCTCTTTGTATTCAAAATATTTTCGTGCTTTCTCAGCTTGTTCACGCATTGGTTCAAGCTGTCCCGAAATTTCTGAAATGATGTCTTCCACACGAACTAAATTCTGTCTTTCACGCTCTAGTTTGTTCTCGGTTTCGTGTTTCCTTGTTTTATACTTGACAATGCCAGCGGCCTCTTCAAACAACAACCGCCGATCTTCCGAGCGTGAGCTTAAAATTTCTTCGATTCGACCTTGCCCGATGATGGAATACCCTTCTTTTCCGATGCCAGTGTCCATAAACATTTCATGTATATCTTTGAGTCTACAAGAAAGTCCGTTGATTTGATACTCGCTCTCGCCAGATCGAAAGACACGTCGAGAAACCGTAACCTCGGAGAAATCCATCGCAAGTTTACGGTCTGCATTGTCAATAACCATTATTACTTCAGCAAAACCCAGTTGCCTTCGGCTTTGTGTACCAGCAAAAATAACATCTTCCATTTTTGCTCCACGCAAGCTCTTTGCACTTTGTTCTCCTAAAACCCAACGTACCGCATCGGAAATGTTGCTCTTTCCGCTGCCGTTTGGCCCAACAATAGCAGTTATTCCTGTATTAAATTCCAAGCGGATTTTTTCCGGAAAGGACTTAAACCCTTGCAATTCCAATCTCTTTAAATACATTTAGCACCCCGAACCGAATATGTAATACTAATTCACATTAGAACGGCAGAATAAATGTGAATTAGTATAAAGATATTTCAATAGTTCTTCAACCATCCTATTATACAGAAGCCGTTAAACTTTGGCAAGAAAATTTAAGAAAGAACGTGCAGTAGCACGCTCTCCCCTTAAATCTTTTATCAATTAATCCAGTGTATCCCCGTCAGACGTTTGACAACTCACAAGTTCTACATTCTGCTTTTCATCGTCGAGATACCCTGCAAAGTCTCCCACATTGCTTTGCCCTGAAACACTCGCATTCACATCGCAATAAAAAAATCTGGCACGTCCAAATTCTTGTTTGCCGACAAAACCGCCCACGTTAGTTTCCGCCTGAACATTTTTGGTGGCACTGCATCCGATGAAGTCCGCTTCTCCATTGACAACACCGACGAATCCGCCTACATTGTCAGACACGGCGGTGATTCCGCTGCCCAAAGCTTTGCAGTCCTCAAAACTTCCACCATTTGCTAATCCAATAAAACCACCGATTACGCAATTGTCAGAAATCGAAGTGATGTTCACGCTTGCACTTGAGTTCTTGACTATAAAATTTTCTGAACCCAGCGTATTAATTTTTCCAAACAGGCCGCCACAATAGTCTGTACCTCTTACATTTCCTGTTGCGACTGCGTTGTCAAAAGTTATTTTTGAGCCACCAAAGATGAGTTGCTCATAGCCAGCGTTTCCGATAATTCCTCCGGAAAACCTAGCGTTGCCGTTTATATTCATTTGTGAATTTATGTTTTGTGCAAAAACGCTTGCTGAATCTTCTGGCACCATGTCCAAAGTTCCGGCAACACCTCCGGCAGCTTTACCCGAAGCGTTAATGTTTCCGCTTACGAAAAAATTGTTAAATAGCTTTTTCTCTGACTCACCAATGTAATATCTGCCAACAACCCCACCTACTACATCAGACGAATTTTCTCCCGAGTTTTTTATCTCGGCATTGGTAATAGTCACTTGACTCATGCTACTGTCAATGCTGTTTCCAACCAAACCACCAAGGACGCAAATCCCTTCTTGGTTGCCATCAGATTTTGAACTTGCCGAAATAACTGGCGACGAAATTTTTATATTTGAAATTTCAGATCTGACACTTTCCCCAACAAGGGCACCGACACAACTGTAATGTGAATTTTCCATTAAGCCATTGCTTATAATAATGGGATTGTCAAGCTTTACATTTTTTATGGAGGCATCTTGTGTTTTTCCAAACAACCCTTCGTGAATAAGTGTTCCGTCATAAACGCTTGCGTCACGGTCAATGTAGATGCCGCTTATGGTATTGTTGTTTCCGTCAAACTTTCCACAGAACGGATTTTCTTCTGTCCCGATTGGACTCCAGCCAGTTTCATACTTGACGGGCATATAACTCTTTAAATCTAAATCGCCCGAAAGCACAAAAGTGTTTTCAGTCGAATTTAAAAAGTCCTCGCTGCCGTGAAGTCCGCTTGTGCTCTCAAATAAATCACTTAGCCTTTGAATATTTTGCAACTGCCTACCGTTTTGGTTTATATTCATATCGTTTTGGTTTGAATTTTCCAAAAGATCAGGATATGCGTTCTTAATTTCGTTATCCATTAAACTACGAATCGTGTATGTTGCGGTGCTATCGTTCTTCGCAGAAAACGGCATTGCCATAACTTTTTTCACTTGAGCCATTTCTGAATATTGTTTTTTATCATCAACTGCCACCATATAGATGTCATAGTTGTATCCGTCAATCAATCCTTTTTCTCCCGAAAAACTCAAAGTTAAATCACGATTCCACTTGTTGCTATTCCCTGTTAGAACACCACTGATTCCAACCGTACCGTTGATTACATTTGCAACGTTCGGTTCAAACCCACCACTTTTTAAAATGGAATAATAAACCTTGGGCGAGCTGTCGTTGTCGCTTGTTTTGAGGCTTATGTCCAAACTTCTGAATTGGCTACCCATTTTTGCTTCAAAACCAATGGTCGGAATCTCCGAATCAATGATTGGTGCTTCAATTGTTGTGGCATCGTCATCTACTGTGTCTACACGCACCGTTTGATTCATTTCAGGACTTGGTTCAACTTTGCGGACTTTTTCATATGTTATATGAGGTTTTGTAGCCGAAATCATTTTTATTGCTTCACCCATCGTTAAACTCCGCTGTGGCTTAAAGGTTTTATCAGGGTATCCATCTATTATGCCTAAATAATATAAACGGTAAACCGCTTGCTTCGCTCGTGGAGAAATATCCGCAGAATCTTTAAACGTTACCAATCTGCCTGTTCCAGCTTCCACGTACTTAGATAGAATAACGCAAGCGTCTTCACGGCTCACGGCTCGCTCTTTGGCATCAAATTTCTTTGTGCTGTTAAAATAATTATTTATAATTGCATAAAATTCAATTTCTGTAATCAGCGAATCAAGTTGGCTATGAATATCCTGTGCAGACACCAATTCATTCGCCGCCAATTTAGAGTTAATTGAGCCATTTGCCAGACCAATCGTTTGGTGATTAAAAACCATAGTCAATGCCAGTGTTGCCGTTATTACTTTTTTATACTTCACAAAAAAACACCTCCTTGTCATTTATTATCCGCATTGTCGTAAAATCTATACAAATAGAGAATTAAATGTTAGAATATCATCAAATTGTTTTTAAGGAGATGAATGAATGAAGCAACCGACTCTAGTTATAATGGCAGCAGGACTTGGAAGTAGATTTGGCGGTTTAAAGCAAGTGACGCCTGTTGGTCCAAATGACGAATTAATTATTGATTATTCCATTTACGATGCCATTAAAGCCGGTTTTAATAAAATAGTTTTTATTATTAAACCTGAATTATATGATTTATTTCATGAGAAGGTCTCAAAGAAAGCAGAGCGTTTTGTAAAAATCGAGTACGTCTACCAAGGGATGGAAGTTCCTGATGGCATAATTATACCAGCCGAGCGTACAAAACCTTGGGGAACAGCTCATGCCGTTTTGGCTTGCAAAAACGCAATCGACTCAAATTTTGCAGCGATCAACGCCGATGATTTTTATGGCAGAGAAGCATTTAATTCGCTTTATGATGGATTGATGCTGGCAGACGAAACAAAAGAAAAATATAATTTCTGCATGGCAGGATATATTCTTGAAAACACTTTGACTGAAAATGGATATGTTTCGAGAGGCGTTTGTACTGCTGACGAATCTGGAAATTTAATTGACATCGTGGAACGTACCCGAATCGAAAGGCTAAAAGACGGCGTTATGTACACCGAAGACGGTATAAATTATAACCCAGTAGATGAAAAGTCAATTGTATCTATGAACGCATGGGGATTTACCCCAAGTTTTATTACCGAAATTGAAAAGGCGTTCCCTTTGTTTCTTGAAAAAAACAAAGATAACATTTTAAAAGCAGAATTTTATTTACCGACAATTGTAAATGACTTAATAAAAGCAAACAAGGCAGAAGTCAAAGTTATACCCTGTCATGCACGTTGGTATGGCGTTACACATAAGGAAGATTTGGAACCTGTGAAAGCCGCAATAGCAAAAATGATTGCAGACGGCAAATACCCGCTGCATTTATTTGACGAGAAAAATTTTAAATAACTACATGACAATTTTTAGCCCAAGCGGAGTAACTGCAACTATGCTTGGGTTTATTTTTTCT
>JAVBKL010000244.1:0-15392 GCA_031554055.1 Eubacteriales bacterium
ACATAAAGTGATTTCATACGTCTTTGCTGCATCTCTAAGCTCTGTTAACAATTTTGTTATGAGCAGATAATCTGCCTCTTCTTCCAAAGTTACTTGTGTTGCAGTTTCTTTGTCACTCTCTTCAGCCTTTTTAGCATGAACAAATGCATTAATTTCTTTTCCCACGCTAGAAAGTTCTGCCATCAAAAGATCATAAAGTTCTCTGCTTGGTGCTTTCTCCGCCACAGTTTTCTCAAGCTTTGCCGCCAAATCATAGGCACTGTTTATACTTAAATTGCCCGCTGTGCCTTTTATGGTGTGAACATTTCGCCTTGAGACTTCATAATTTTCTGGTAAGAAATCGGTTTCGAAACTCACAAACATCGCAGGCATTTCTGCAATAAAGCGTACCAATGATTTCAAATAGCGTTCCATGTTACCTGCAAACCTTGAAAGGCCTTCTTGCATATTTATTCCCTCAATTTCTGGGACTGCTTTCTTTTCAGGTTGCTCTGGTCGTTTAGGCTTTTCTGGTTTTTCGGTTTCGTCTGTATTTTCAATGACCCTAAGTTCTTCTGGCAGGAAATTGTAAAGCTGTGTATGCAGCACATCAAAGTTAATCGGCTTTCCAATATGTCCGTTCATGCCCTCTTTCATGCACTTGTCAATTTCATCACGCATAACATTTGCTGTGAGTGCAATGATTGGTACGTTTTTATAAGACTTGTTGCTCGATCTTATCTTTTTGGTTGCCATATGTCCGTCCATAACAGGCATTAAAATATCCATTAAGATTAAATGAAATTCTTGCGTCTCCAAAATCTCTAAACATTCTAAACCATTTTCTACCATAACAGGTTCGATACCAAATAAATTTAATGCACCCAGTGCGACGTCTTGGTTGATTGCGTTGTCCTCACAAACCAAAACTTTTGCGCCTTTAAACTTGGATACTCTTGCTGTTGAATTGAAAGTTCTAATATCTATTGCATTACATAATTTTTGGATAAACTCAGATGGCGAATACGGTTTTTCGATAATCTCCTCAAAGCCAGCCTCTTGAATTTCACTGTGAATTAAATTCTTTTTGTACGCAGAAATCATTAAAAGCTTTGTAACAGAACTTACACTTGCACTAAGCTCTTTTGCAGTTTCTATACCATTTTTTGTAGGCATCATATAATCCAAAATAATTACATGAAACGGCTTCTGCATTTTCTGGTACTCATTCGATAGCACTATGGCCTCTTCACCACTTGTAGCCTTGATAACTTCGGCACCCACATAATGTAACAAACATTCCATAACCTCTAATGAGAATGGATCATCATCGACAATCAAAACTCGCTTGTGACTAAGGTCTAGCTCTTCAAACATTTCTTTGATGGTGAACGTATTCTTTGGAACCTTTAGCGGAAGAACAATCGTTGTTGTTGTGCCAACATTTGACGTACTCTCTACTTGAATCGTCCCATGCATAAGTTCTGTGAGCTGTTTTGTTATTGCCATGCCAAGCCCTGTGCCCATGTTATATCCGTGAAACTGTTCAAACGGAATAAATAATTTTTCCAGATGTTCTTTGCTCATTCCAAGACCTGTGTCCGTGATTTGAAAGCTTACCAAAAACTCGTTCTTCGCATCATTTTTAGAAACTACATCTACATCCAGCCTAATTTTACCCTCTTCTGTGTACTTTGCAGAATTATCGAGGATATTTTTAAGAATTTGCCAAATTCTCGTGTGGTCGCTAATTACTCTGGAAGGTACACTTTCACCCATTTTGAGTAGCGTTTCAATTGGCTTTTCACCAATTCTTTGTGAAGACATGAGGAGTGCATTGGATAATACCTCTTCCAGTTCAAATTCAGTTTCTACTAGGTCAATCTCTTCTGCTTCAATTTTTGTAAAATCCAGTATATCATTGATGATCGTTAATAAATTCTTGGCTGATATATTAATTTTTCTATAAATTTCATTGTCCTCTCGGCTCTGCTCATTCCTAAGTTCAAGCTCTGATAAGCCAATGATTGCATTCATAGGTGTTCTAATTTCATGACTCATGCTGACTAAGAAATTGCTCTTTGCTTGGTTTGCCAGACGTTCTCGCTCGGCTGTTTCATAAAGTTGCTTATCTTTTAATTTTTCCGCACCAATATCTTGCATGAGGCAAGCAATCACTTTTTTGTCTTGGTATGTTAGGGCTGTGAGCACGATCCTAATAAAAATCTCGTTCCCCTTATTTGTTAAATAAATCCATTCCATTTCTTTTTTCGAACTGGTTGAGATTGCTGTGTCAATCACTTCATGCTCATAATCCAGCGAATTTCTTCCGTTTGGCTGTAACTCTGGCAAATTTTTCTTAAAATCAGAACCGACGATTGTTTCCGTTGTTGAGTACCCAAACAATTCAATAAAGGCGTTGTTGCCATAACTGATCACAAAATCATCGGGCTTTAACAAAACAACAGCAATTGGCAACGCATTTAAAACTTTTTGCAAGTCCTCTTGGGCACGAATAAGCAAATCTTTTTGCCTCTCGTCATATTCAATATCTTTTACCCACAAGCCATATGTGTGCTTTTCATCATAATTGATTGCTGTTCCACTTACATAGTAACGATGAATTCGCCCTCTAACGTTTTTAAGCCTGATTGCTTTTCCCTCAAAGAATGCTTCTTTTTCAATTTGAGCAATGAGTTTCATTCTATCGTCAATATCGTAATACATACCAAAGGTTTTTTGCCCAACGCTAAGCCCCACTTTTTCTTCAAAGTATTGATTGGTTTTAGTGATTAGGCCGTCGATTGTAAGTACAAACCCAAGCGGCGAGGTTTCAATAATCTGCTCAAGCCTTGTGCTGATTTCGTGCAGTTCCTTATGTTTCTCCATGATTGCTGATTTTTCAAACATACCCGCTTGTTTTTCTAACAACTCAATCTTGCGTTTTCTTAAACGAACATTTCTCGACCAAAGCATGCCAAGGATTATGAGCAATGCTATGCTGATAACAAAATAAATTATGGTAACAAACGGAATTGTTTCAATTAAACTTTGTTTATTATTTAAAATTCGAGAGTCCTTTGGAAGTGACGATTTTGAAATGTTCCACTTCTGCATATAGTTGTAATCAAAAACCCATTCGTTTTTCGGGAGTGCTTCAACTTGACGGACAATATTTCTGTTCATGCGGCTTCTTACTTTTTCAATTATCGTTCCGCCCAAAATTTCACCCAAGTTTTGTCTGCTGCTTACTTGTCCACCTATCGCTCCATGCCCAACGTTTGTGGAAATGATTGTAAACATTGGTACACTTGAAGAGTCGCCAAGTATCTGTGCAATTTCAACTTCTGCATTTTTATTTTTATCATCGTCAACATAATAGCCCAAAAGAACGAGTGTACCTTCCTCCAAGCTTTCTATTTTGACGAGCAGCTCGTCAAAGCCTGTATTTTGGTTATATTCGACGTCGAGGTTTTCAAACCCAGCTAATTGTTTCTCAATTTCTGTGCGGTAGTTCTGCCCGATCACACTGGCATCATTGACAACAAAAAGTTTATTTGTTTTTTTAAACATCGAGAGCATTTGGTTGACTGTGTCCTTAACCGCAAGTTGCTCGTTCAAGCAGTAAAAATTTCTTTCGAGCTGTTCATGGTTCATTTTCGAGAAATTTAGTTGCCCAGTCATCATGACAGGAATCCCTCGGTACATCACATCATAATGTTCACTTAGAAAATCCAAAGACAGATTATCCGTTACGATAATTGCATCGGGTACCTTTTGTAAAATTTCTGAACGAAGCAACTCTGCAATAATGTCATTTCTATTTTGGTTGTCCTTGCTATTTTTCGAATGCAAACTTATATAATTTATTTCATTAATATCATCTTTTGTTATTACCTGTCTTAACCCATCCAGAAGCTCATTATCAAAATCCGAAGTGTTTTCTTCTGAAGTGATATATAAAAAATTATTTTTGAATTGGTCCCGCTGAATAACACCAAGCTCAAATATACGTTCGGTTATTCCTAGTCCATTCATTTCTCTAAGCACTTTTGTAAAATCATCAACCAAATTAGCATTCTTTTTATTTAGATATAAATATAAAGGCTGAACATCAAGAATACCTACCAGCTTTACGCCTTCTGGCAAAGTATACTCGTTCCCACCCATAATAGTTGCAATTGCGTATTCAAATTTCCCATCAGAAAGATTGTTAAACATATCATAGTAATTATAGTAATTAGAAATACTTTTTACGTCTTCTGGAATTTTATCTGCGATATAAGATTTTTGAAATAAAAACCCAACACTCTTCTTTGAAAAATCGTCCCAAGAATCAATGGCCACTTGGTTGTCTCCACTTGCATAGACTGCAAATTTTACAGAGCTGATTTCTTCTGGCACACGCACAAGGTTTGGATAACTTTCTTCGAGCCCTGCGATGTATGGTTGTAAACCATCAACCTCGCCAAGTTCTGCCACTTCAACCGCTGTTGACATGCCAAAGCTTTTTATAATTGTATTATATCCTACTTGTTTTGCCGCATAAGAGATAATCCTGTCAATAGTAACAGGAGAATCTTTGGCAACACTAAATTTCAACGTTTTTGTTTCGCTGCTTGCTAGAGCCGTAATCTGGATTGAACACACTAGCACAAGAGCGAGTATAACTGAAAAGCCTCTTCTTATGAAGCTACCTGTCATTACATCACCTAATTCATGTTCTCAATTTAACATTTTCATTGATTATAACATATAATTTTTTTAAATCAAAGCTTTTTAAACTTAAACCTATCTTGCATACAAAAAAACATTGTTGGAAATTTATTCTCCGACAATGCTTTTTGTATTGGCACATATTATACTGTTAAAAACTTCCTGTTTCGCTAGATTTCAGGTTTACTTTTAGAGTAATTGGTGTTTTGCCGCCACGCATAATTTTAATTTCAACTTCATCACCGATCTTGCATTTTTTAATGCTTGTTAGTAAATCGTCTAGCTTAAAGATTGTATCTCCGTTAAATCCTGTGATGATGTCTGTCTTAACGATTCCTGCGTCTTCTGCTGCAGACCCTGGTACTACTTCTTCAATTAAAACACCAAGTGCTGGAAGATTAAACATTTCCACCATTTCACTTGTCACGTCTTTTCCACCGATTCCTAAAAATGCCTTCGGTTTGCCTTCACAAAGTTCGTCGAGTATCGGCTTTGCAATGTTTGCAGAAATTGAATAACCCATGCCCTCTGCTGTAGTTCCAATGGATTGTTGCATGAGTTTTGCTGTATTGATTCCCACAACTTCTCCGTTCATATTGATCAATGGCCCGCCAGAATTTCCGGGATTAATCGCCGCATCGGTTTGGATTACTGTAAGCTTTAAATCGTCTACTTCGATACTTTTATTTTTGGCACTGATGATGCCCTGTGTGGCAGTTTTTCCTTCGCCCATTGCGTTTCCGATTGCAATGACAATATCACCGACAAGTAATTTATCCGAATCACCAAATTGTGCCACGCTTACGCTATCCACACCAACCGCTTTTAAGTCGCTCTTTAATACAGAAATCACAGCAAGATCAGATTGTGGCTCTTTACCTACGAGCTTGGCATTCACTGGCTCTTTGTCAAGGATTGAAACATTTACTTCCTGTGCAGAATTAATGACATGGTAATTGGTGGCAACATAAACTTTTTCATTGTCCTCTTTAAATATGATGCCCGAACCCTTAGGCGTTTCTGGAAGATTAAAAATATCTTGGCTTCCGCTCATTACAGAAGATATGTTCACAACAGACGGCTCCACCTTTGATATTAAATCACTAAATGTACCCGCCAAGGCTCTGCTTGGGGCAAGGGTTTGAACCGACGGCGCTTGGTTGTTAAACGCCGCAACTTTTTCTGGCTCGACTTTTGTCTGGGTTGCTTCTGCTTGTTGTGGCGGAGCCACGAAATACTTGACTGCATTGTTCATAAAGCCGATTCCCATTCCAATTGAAGTTCCGCCAAACACACTCGCCGCAACGACGAGGGCCATTGCTCTTTTAAATCCGTCCTTTTTTTCAACTGGCTTTGGTTCTGGTTCCATCATTTTTTGCGGTGCTGGTTCTGGTGCTGGTTCTGGTTCTGGTGTTGGCTCTGATTCTTTTCTATAAACAGATTCGCTATAAGCAAAAGCCTCGTCATTTTGTTTTTGGGAAACTAGTTTTGGCTCTGGTTCAAAATTTTCAAGTTCACGATCTTCGTTCATACATAGTCACCTGCTCCCTCGTTTATCACAATTAAAATTTCTGGTTAAGATCTTTGAGCGTTACTTCCAAAGTGATTGGGCTTGAACCTCTATACGCATAAATGGTTACTTTATCACTCGCTTTGCTAAGTGTAAGTGCCTTTGTCAAATCGTCCATTTTATTGATTTTTGTTTTTCCAAACCCAACAATGATGTCCCCAGCTTTAAGTCCACCATCTTCTGCACCCGATCCACTTAAAACAGAGTCAACATACACGCCGATACTTGGAAACTGATAAGCTTCTTTTATTTGATCATCAATATCGACACCTTGGATGCCAAGATAAGGCTTTGTCACTGTTCCATTTTTTATGAGTTGGTCAATGGTAATTTTGGCTTTGTCAATCGGGATTGCATAACCCATTCCCTCGATGCCTGTCTCTGAAAGTTTTGCTGTGTTAATGCCGACAATTTGTCCTGACGCATTGACGAGTGCACCACCCGAGTTGCCTGGATTGATCGCCGCATCTGTCTGAATCACGCTAAGCGTTCTGTCGTCAACGGCAAGTGTTTTGTTCTTTGCACTGATGATGCCCATGGTTGCTGTTTTTCCTTCGCCAGCGGCATTACCAATTGCTACAACGATTTCGCCGACCTCAATACCTTTAGAGTTTCCAATCGTTGCAATTTTATAATCAGAAATGCCAGCCGCTTTCATTGCTGTTTTTGTAACCGAAATCACTGCAAGGTCTGATTGGTATTCACTGCCTACATAGTTTGCTTTCACTTGGCTTGTATCATCAAGGGAAATGGTTACGCTGTTGGCACCCTCAATTACATGGTTGTTGGTCGCTATGTAAAGCTTTGTCTCGTCCTCGCCAATGATAATACCAGAACCCGCACTGGCTACCCTTGCCACTTGATTAAAAATATTTCTTGCCGTACCCGAAACATTAATGCTAACAACCGAGTTTGCCGCCGTCTTGATTACATCAACAACGCTGTTTGGCGAGCTCTGAATTGCTGCCATCTTTGTTGCAACATTGGTTATCCCTGAAATATTGTTAGAGCCCATTGAAAATTCACCTTGCAAGCTTTGTTCAATCTGACTTGCAATTTGACGCTCCATATTTTTATTCGGCAACATTCCGCTTGCCCCAAGTCCAAAACCAAACGACGTGCCGCCAAGAACCGTAACCAAACAAATTGCTGCTGTGTTCTTCATAAAGTTATTTTTCTTTTTCTTTGGCTTTTCACACGGCACTAAATCATAAACCTCTACCACGCTGTCTGTATTGCTATCATAATATTTGTAATTTTCACTCATAACACTTACCTCCTGTTTTCTCTTTGTGATTTGTTGATTTAAAAAGAGTATAAATTATGTGTTTGAATAAAATATTATTAATTTGTGAACATATTGTAAACATTACTTTCAAATGAGTGGCAATGAAAAAGTAAACTCTGTGCCTTCATCAATTTTGCTCTGTACTTCAATCGTTTCACCGTGGGCGTTGACAAACGCCTGAACGATTGACAAGCCAAGCCCTGTGCCGTTCTTATACAATCCTCGTGAAGAGTCCACCTTATAAAACCTGTCAAAAATCCGTTTGACCGCTTCCTCTTCGATTCCGATTCCTGTATCTTTAATTGAAACAAATACTTTTTTGTTTTCCATTTTTGTCTCAAGCGAAATGATGCCACCAGCTGGTGTAAACTTGATTGAGTTGTCAATTAAATTATAGATGACACGCTGAATTTTTTCGTAGTCGGCATTAACCATCGTCGGTGCGGTGTTTATTTTTAAATTGATTTCGCCATCTCTCATTCTTGTTTCTACCATCTGCAACGTGTGCAGAATGAGTTCATTCACATCAAAGTTCGTTCTGTACAAGCTGACCTCTGTGGTCTGCACTTGATTTAAGTCCAAAATATCATTCGAAAGTTTTGTGAGCCGCTCTGTTTCTTCTAATATAATCTTTAAATATCGCTCTTGTTTTTCTTCTGGAACCATGCCGTCAATCAACGCTTGCACAAACCCTCGCATGGAAGTAAGAGGCGAGCGAATGTCATGCGAGATATTTGTTAAAAACTCTCGTCTTAGTTTTTCTTGCTCATCCAAACTTTTTGCCATTTCATTAAAGCTCTCTCCAAGCTGCCCTACTTCGTCCCTTGTTGACACTTCTATTCTTTTTTCAAAATCTCCGCTGGCAATAATCTTTGCGGCTTCGTTCATTTCCAGAAGCGGTTTGGTTATATTTTTTGAGGATAAATAAATCAGAACAAAAGAAACGGCACCCATGATAAAAAATCCAACAACGGTTAGCCTTACCACTTCTCTAATGGTTCGTTCCAGTTCGGGTATCGACGCATTTAAAATAACTGCACCAATAATCTGTTGGTCAATGACAATCGGATACGCCACTGACAACATTTTTGAGGGGAATGAATCAATTAACTTTCCCTGTATCGAAACAACATTGCCAAGCATAACAGGCTCGATACCCTTGTTTGTAATCGTAGCACCATTACATTCTGAAATATCTGGCGAGGTCAAAAAAACCCGAAACTCATTATCAATAAACAAAATACTCGTATCCATATAATCCTGAATATTTTTTACTTGTTCAGACATTCGGTTTTGAAGTGTCATGGCGCCAAAAATCCCTGAGTTGATTCCAAAGGCAGACGACATCAATTGAGAAATTCTGGCAGCTTGTTTCTCTAGTAGCTCTTCTCGCTGGCTAATAAAATACCCTTTAAAAACTTGGGAGCTTACCGCCGATAGCAAAGAAAAACTTATCATTAATGCTCCCATGTACATAATAAACTGTTTCCAAAATATTGATTTAAACATAACATCACCTTATTTTTGAGAAGAATTTGAGTCAAACTTGTAGCCGATGCCCCAGACAGTTTTTACACTCCACGGGTCGTCCTCGGTCATTTTTTCTCTGATACGCTTGATGTGAACGTCAACCGTTCTTGTGTCGCCAATAAAATCGTATCCCCATATTTTATCAAGTAGCTGTTCTCTTGTAAACACTTGATTGGGGTGTTGCGCCAAAAACAGAAGTACCTCAAATTCTTTCGGCGGCATTTCAAGCTCACGACCATGATAAGTTACCACGTATGTTGATTGATTGATGATTAAATCCTTGTACGAAACTTGCTTCTGCTGTTGCTCTGGTTCTTTTTTATCGTAACGCCTAAGAACCGCCTTGACTCTTGCCACAAGTTCCTTTGGTTCAAACGGCTTGACAATATAATCATCGGCACCGAGCTCAAGACCGAGCACCTTATCAAACGTATCGCCCCTTGCCGTTAACATGATAATGGGAACCGAGCTTGTCTTTCTTATTTCACCGCACACTTGGTAGCCGTCCATTTCGGGTAGCATCAAATCAAGTATCACTAGCTGCGGACTGTATGTTGCAAACATATCAAGGGCTTTTCTACCGCCATGCACTTCCTTTGTTTCGTACCCTTCGTTGTTTAAATAAAGGCTGATTAATTCTGAAATATTCGGGTCATCGTCAACTACTAAAATTTTAATTGCTTCCGCCATTTTCTCCACTCCAAACTGTAATTTTTACCAAAAAATTATTGACACAACTCTTATTTAGGTTTAATTTAAAATAAACTATACAATGAACCGAGATGGTTTTATGTCCTACTTAAAACGAACCGCCTACATAGCAACCCCCTGCATAATCGAAAATATAGTTGTTAGCCTTGCGTCCATTGTTGATACCGTTATGGTTGGTAAACTTGGTGCAACGGCAACTGCCGCTGTCGCACTGAATATGCCAATGAGTTGGGTCATCGCCGCAATGTCTTTGGGCTTTTCGGTTGGCGGCACCGCACTTGTTGCCAGATATATCGGTGCAGCTGATCCCGAAAGTGCAAACACTGTTGCAAGCAACGCCCTGTCATTAAGTATTGTTTTCTCACTGCTTGTTACTGTTTTTTTTCTTGGAATCTGCAACTACATCCCCATTCTCATGGGAGCCGAGCCAGACGTTTTGCCTTACGCACAAGATTATTTGAGAACGTACATGTACAGCATTCCATTTTTGTTTTGTGCTCTGCTTTGTTCTGGGCTGTTGCGTGGTGCAGGAAACACAAAGCTTCCCATGTATTTGAGTTTATCATTTAGTGCGTTAAAAATAACTGGCAACTTCCTGTTTATTTATCCGACAAGTACATTTTTATTGTTTGGTCACAAGATTTCTGTTTTCGGTTTTGGACTTGGCGTTCACGGTGCAGCACTATCCACAACGATATCTTACGTTTTTTTTGGAACTGCTGCAACCTTTATTCTGATTAGAGGTCGCCAAGATATAAAAATTGTACCATCCAGTTTATTAAAACCAGATTTTGCTGTTATACGAAAAATACTTAGCATTGGTCTGCCAGCCGCTTGCGAAAGAATGATCATCTCGGTTGGTCAAATGATTTATTTACGGATTGTTTCAAGCCTTGGCACGGTTCAAGTGGCAGCACATTATCTTGCCATCATGGCAGAATCTATTTCTTATATGCCGGCAAATGGATTTTCTGCGGCGGCAACCACCTTAGTTGGGCAATCCCTTGGTGCAAAAAACGAGAAAGACGCAAGGGGCTACGCCAATACAAACCTCTATTTGACATTGATTTTAAGCTGTATTTGCGGATTAATCTTCTTCTTTTTCCCACACGAGCTGCTCGGCTTATTCTCAAGTGATCCAGCGGTTATTGAAGCTGGTGCTGGTGCCATGCGTACCATCGCCATATTTGAACCTGTGTTTAATGGTTGTATAGTCATTATCGGAATTTTACGTGGTGCTGGTGATACAAAAGTTCCACTTTACGCCGCTTTTTTTGGAATGTGGGGAATCCGCCTAACATTTGCATGGCTTTTGGTTTATCCATGTGGACTTGGGCTAATGGGTGCTTGGATTGCCATGGGTATTGACAACACATTTAGGATTATTATTTTGTTATCAAGGTATCGTGGAAACAAATGGATGCATCATGCATTGAAATAACCGATTATTCTTTTAAACTTGTTCCAACTATAGTATAATCAAGTATAAATTAATTTTAAGGAGAGTCAACATGATAAGAACAAGATTTGCACCCAGCCCGACTGGGTATATGCACATAGGAAATTTAAGAACTGCCTTGTATGAATATTTAATTGCAAAATCAAAAAACGGAACGTTTATCCTCCGTATAGAAGACACTGACCAAAACAGATTGGTGGAAGGTTCAACCGAAGTAATTTTTAACACCTTAAAACTCGTTGGATTACAACACGATGAAGGTCCCGATGTTGGTGGCGCGTTTGGCCCCTATATTCAAAGCGAACGCAAAGGGCACTACATGGAACACGCCCTACGCCTCATAGAATCCAAGCAAGCGTATTATTGTTTTTGTGACAAAGAAAGACTTGACAGTTTGGAAGAACACGCAAAATATGATCGCCACTGTTTACATTTATCGGAGCAAGAAATCGCAGACAAGCTCGCCAAAAATATTCCCTTTGTCATTCGCCAAGTGATTCCAGAAGGCGAAACGACTTTCCATGACGAAGTTTTCGGTAGCATCACCGTTGCCAACAGTGAGCTTGACGACCAAGTTATGATTAAATCCGACGGACTTCCTACTTATAATTTTGCAAATGTTGTGGATGACCATTTAATGGAAATCACTCACGTTGTGCGTGGCAGCGAATATTTATCTTCCACACCAAAATACAATCTCTTGTACACTGCCCTTGGCTGGGAGATTCCGACTTATGTGCATTTGCCATTGATTGTCAACGAAAAGCGAGAGAAACTTTCAAAACGCCGTGGGGACGCTTCTTTCGAAGATTTAATCAACGCCGGATTTTTACCAGACGCCGTTATCAATTATATTGCTCTCCTTGGCTGGAGCCCATCTGATGACCGTGAGTTTTTCACGCTCGGCGAGCTGATAGAAAATTTTGATCCAAAAGGCATAAGCAAGTCGCCTTCTGTTTTTGACGTGGCAAAGCTCACTTGGATGAACAGTGAATACTACAAGAGAATGGACGCAGACAAGTTTGCCGAACTTGTAAAGGCGGAAATTCAATCCGCTGTGAAAAAAGATATTTGCTATAAAAAACTTGCCGCTATGGTGCAAAGCCGAATTGAATTGCCAAAAGATATTGCACCGATGCTTGACTTTATTGACGAACTTCCAAGCTACTCAACCGACTTGTATGTTCATAAAAAAATGAAAACAACAGAAGAAATCTGTATCACAAGCCTTGAGCGAGTTCTTCCTCTTTTGGAATCTACAGAAACTTGGGAAGAGCATGGCCTGCACGACAGCGTTTTAAAACTTGTAGAAGAAATGGGCATAAAAAATGGGCAAATGCTCTGGCCAATCAGAACTGCACTTTCTGGCAAGCCCACTTCCCCATGCGGGGCAACCGAACTTTTGGAGTTACTTGGCAAAGAAGAGAGTTTAAAAAGAATCCGTACAGGAATTGAATTGTTAAAGAATAAATAGTCATTTAAAAGCCGAGCAAACACAGTTTTCTGTATTTGCTCGGCTCTTTTAAACCAACGGAGGGAAATAAATTAAATCTAAAATTTTAGTCAATTTGAGAAAATAAGCGAGGCTACCCACAATTTTTAATACCTTGCTTGATTTCTGTTCGGTGCCAGTTTGAAAGCCCCGATCATGCTCGTCAAAATCTCCGACTGACTTGACAACTGTTCGGCGGCAGATGCACTTTCTTCACTGGTTGACGAATTGTTCTGAACCACATCTGATATTTGTGCAAGACCAACCGAGACTTGCTCAATGGACTCCGCCTGTGAAACTGAGGACTGTGCAATGCTCGAAATCAGCGACGAAACATCTGAGACATTCCCCACGATTTCGCTTAGTGCCTCGGAAGTCAATTTTGCAATCTGGGTTCCTTCATTTACCTTTGCAATGGAATCTTCAATGAGAGCAGTCGTTTCTTTGGCGGCGGTTTGACTTCTAGCCGCAAGGCTACGAACTTCCTCTGCCACCACGGCAAAGCCTTTTCCATGGTCGCCCGCACGAGCTGCTTCAACAGCGGCGTTTAAGGCAAGCAAGTTTGTCTGGAACGCAATGTCTTCAATGACTTTGATAATTTTTGATATGTTGTAAGAAGACTCTTTAATCCCTTCCATTGAATGTAGCATCTGCTGCATCTCATCACTGCCTTTGTTGGCATTCTCTTTTGTTTTTCCAGAAAGCACGTCCGCAGTTTTTGCATTGTTCGCATTTTGCTGTGTTTGCTCATTGATGGTGGTGACAGAAGCTGTCAACTGTTGTACTGTGCTTGCCTGTTCTGTTGCACCTTCTGCCAGTCTCATGCTCGATTCAGAAATTTGCTTTGCACCAGCCGAGACTTGCTGCGAAGAAGTTGAAAATTCACCCATAACAGTATTCAGTTTTTCAATAATCATGTTAATCGAATCTTTGATTGCAACAAAGTCACCCAAATACTCTCGTTTGATGTTCGAGCTTAAATCGTTTGAGGCAACCCTTGCCAACGATTCGTTAATTTCGTTTATGTAAATTGAGAGGACATCAATGGTTCCGTTTAAAGAAGTTTTGATAAGCGAAAAATCACCTTTGTAATCTCCGTTCATCTTCACTTTTAAATTTCCTTTTGACATATCTTGTAAAACTGCGGAAGCTTCTTGAATCGGCGTTGCGATTGCTACTAACACATTGTTAAGTCCGACTAGCAATTTTGACCAGTCACCTTTATATTGGTGATCACTTGCCCTTATTTTCAAGTTGCCGTCCGAGGCTCCTTTTACAATAGCATCTATTTCATATCTAACGCCCTTTAAGTTTGTACGCAAGCTTTCCACACTTTCATTGACAACTGCTTGCTTGCCGGGGAGCTTTTTCATTTCTTTTTCAAAATTGCCATCGCCAAAACCTTTTAAGCAGTCAAGGATTGCCGCAATATTGTCTAAGTTGTTGAAAACCATTTCATTTGTGCCGTTGGCCACTTGCATATAAGCACCTTGGAATTTCTTTTCGTCAAGCTTTGAATCCGTATCGCCTGCTTTTTGCTCGACTGCCATTTTAGACATATCATTGATCAAACTTTTGAGGGTATCCACGACAACTGTAAAGCTGCGACCAAGTTCGCCAACCTCATCTTTGCTGTTAGAAGCTATATTCACGTTCAAGTCACCTTTGGCAAGTGATTTTGCACCGGCTACCACCTCTTTGATTGGACCTGAAATAATTTTCGATATATACATAGCCAAAAGGATTGCAATGATGACAGAGAATATCAAAATTCCTAATTGTAAGAAAATTAAAAGGTTAGCCGTAAAGCTATTTTCGTCGTTGCTCTCGCTTGCCCAGTTGGCGTTCATATCCATAAGCTGTGCAACTTGACCTTCAATTGCTGCAACTATATCTCCTGATGTTCTAAGTTTTGCAATCGCACCACTTACATCTCCGCTTGCAGCAAGATCCGCCGCTGCCCGATTGATAGGCCTTAACTGATTATTAAAAATATCATTTACGTCCCTGATTATTTTTCCGTCTGTGTCTTCTGTCGTTATGGCTGGGATATACCCATTCACAGCACTTTGAAATTCACCAGCTCTTAAATCCATTTTCTGCCTAGATTGAGCAATAGCATCAAAATCGCCTGAAGCAGCGTTTAGTATAACATTACGGGTATCAATACGATATTGTTGCAGCGCTTGGGCCAGTCTTCCGACATAATTTAAAGATGTAACGTTTTCTTCATACATCGTGGTTATGGAACTACCAAGCTTGCTTAAACCAAATACGCCGAGCATACCAACAATTACACAAAGTACGGCTACTGTTCCAAACCCAATCAACAACTTTGACGAAATTTTTAAATTTTTCATAATACCCCTCCTCGTCTATAACCTACAGATACCCATGTCCTTGCAAATAAAAAAACGACTCCTTTCTTGAGAATTGACAGACCAACATCTCCAAGAAAAAAACCGATTATGCGTAGTGGATTGAGTAGTATTCTTGGAATCTGGCTGATATACACCTAAGACCTGTTCCCATAGCTTTTATACTCTGATTGTTCTAAATATTATGACGGTAAAATAATCATATCACCTGTAAAACGCAGTGTCAATATTCAAGCCTCGCAAATCGTCAAAAGGTTTTGACTATTTAA
>JAVBKL010000112.1:0-12710 GCA_031554055.1 Eubacteriales bacterium
TTCTCATAATAATCCATTTGTTTGTGCCAGTCGTTGCCCGCTTTCATGCCATAGGTATCGCCACGTTCTCTTTTTGTTTTCCAATGGGCAATTTCTGCTGTAGCGGACTCAACTGTAACTCCCATTGGTGCAACAATTTTACCAGTTGCATGGTCAAATGTGTTGTATCCAGGTGTGGTTGGCCAGCCACTAAAATGAGGCATACTTGCACCATCATAGTTTGGCGTGCTTACTTCAAGAATGTCTGATTCCACGTCAAGAATTTTTCCATACCCGTCAAAGAGTGCAAGTGCATAAGTATAATTGAATGTGTAGACTGGAGTTCCTGTGTCATCTGCTCCAGGGCCTTCTCTAAAGTTACCAACTGCTCCAAGGCCTATGTACGCAGGTACACCGCTCGGCTCTGCTGCAAAAGCAAAATTTGTAAAAGAACCTGCAATTACTGCTGTGGAAACCGCAAAAGCTAATAATTTTTTCATAAATGACCTCCTCATTTTATAAAAACTTTACACATTGATTATAACATAACGATTTTTACTATGCAAGTAGTACAAACGCCCCAGGTTAAACAATTGCGATAAACTTCTTTGCCTTGCAAAAATGTTATAAAAGCCCTATAATCAAGAGAGTTCGTTTCAAGTTATTAAAAACAAGAAGGTGATAAGTTTGAAATTCCGCAAGTTATATAAAACCATTCCAACGCTTTTAACTGTGATGCTCGCTTTTGGCTGTGCGAAGCCTGTTGTAGAACAAACTGTACCCACATCTGAACTTGCCTTAAGTGTGAATGAAATTATTAAGAGCCTTGATGCACCAACTGCAACAGCAAAACCAGACAAAAGTTCGATTGCCTTTGGTATAAATTCGGACATTGGTGCCAAGTTAAACCCAATAACAACCAGCGACTCAAACGGACAAATACTTCTTAATTTAGTTTATTCTCCCCTATACATTTTTAATGGAGAGAGCCACATTACATACCTGCTTGCAAAAAGCCTTACACCATCAAGCGATGGCCGAGCGGTCACAGCCGTACTTAGAAATGATGTGAAGTGGAATGACGGCACGCCATTTACTGCCGACGACGTTGTTTTTACATATGAACAGCAAAAGAACCCCCTACTTGGTGGCACTGCAATGAACAGGCTTGCTCTTGTGAATGTTAAAAAAATTGATGATTACACCGTCGAATTTTCTTTTCCTACCCAAGTGGAGTCGGCTCATGAAATTCTTGGCAACGTGTTTATTGCCCCCAAGCATATTTATGAAAACGAAACCGATTATGCCAACAGCTCAAAAAATTTGCTATTTGTAGGAACAGGTGCCTATCAGGTTTCTGATTATATGCCAGACATTTTTACAAAGCTTGCGGCAAACCCAAATTACTTTTTAGGCGAAGCAAAAGTTAAGAACTTTGTTTTTAAAGTCATGGGAGATTCTGACCTTGCTTTGCAAGCTTTAGAAAATGGAAAAGTTGATGTCTTAAGCATTTACCCCGAAGAGGTAGAACGTGTCCAAAAAAATCCGAATTTAAAAATATATTCGTACAGCGATAACACGATTGAATACTTGGCAATGAATATGGAATCCCCTATTAGCCAGATGAAAGAGGCAAGGCACGCACTCATGTACTCGCTTGATAAAAAAGAAATTTTCGATAAAAGTTTTGTTTTGGGTGATTCAACTTTAAGTGACTTTGCGCAAGAAGCATTTTCATTTTTGCCAAGTAAAGCCACCTATTACAACCCCAACTTAACTGTCTTTACTCATGACACCATAAAATCGCAAGCCCTCCTAAAAGCTGTAAAAAAACCAGACTTCAAATTTACGTTGGGTTTTCCAAAAGACAATACGCTGTATGCGACCCAAGCCGAAATTATAAAAAAGAATGCACAGAGTTGCGGAATAACAGTACTGCTCATGCCACTTTCGCAGACGGAATTCAATACGTTTTACGAAAGCAAAAAGCCTCCATACGATATGTATTTTTCAGAGCACAAACTTGGATTTGACCCTGCTGATTATGGAAAAATATTTTTAACCAATAGCCCAAGCAACTACATGAACTACAGCAACAAGCGTGTGGATCAACTCTTTACTCTTGGTAAAACAGAGACTGACCCAATCAAACGCAAAGCAATGTATGACGAAATACAACAGCTCGTTTGTGCTGGCGGTGCTTTTTACCCGATTGCCGAACGCAAGTCAATCATTGCCATGAACGCAAGCATAAGCGGAATATCTGAAGCTGATTTCGTGCCGTCCTACCTATTTAGCGATGTTACAAAGCTTGAACTAAAAGGAGAAACCCATGAAACTAATTAAAAACGCAAGCTACATCTATACTTTTGACGACACAGAACAAATGTTTAAAGACGCAGACGTTTTAATTGACGGCAACTTAATTGTAGGCGTCGGAAAAAATATAGTCCCCATTCCAGATTGCGAAATAATTGATGCAAGCGGAATGGTTCTTCTCCCTGGTTTTGTAAACACGCATCACCACCTGTATCAAACAATGTTTCGTGGCATTGATGAAGTACAAGAGATGCCGCTTTTCCCTTGGTTAAAGGGTCTGTATGAATTTTGGAAACATCTAACCGATGAAACTGTTTATTACGGTTCGATGCTTGGCTTTGCTGAACTACTCCGCACAGGCTGCACCACCACCATGGATCATCATTATGTTTTTCCAGAAACCGCATCAAAGTTTTTGATCGACAGACAATTCGAAGCGTCTGAAAAAATCGGAATCAGGTTCCACGCCACTCGTGGCTCCATGTCTCTGGGAAGAGATGCCGGTGGGCTTCCGCCAAACTCCGTGGTGCAGTTCGAAGAAGATATTTTATCAGACTCGCAACGACTCATTGACAAATATCATGACAAAGAAAATTTTGCTATGAAGCGAGTTGCCCTCGCACCTTGCTCGCCGTTTTCTGTCACAAAATCTCTGATGGTTAAATCTGCCGAGCTTGCACGCAAAAATTCTGTCATGCTACACACGCATCTGGCAGAAACGAAAGACGAAGAGGACTTCTGCCTTTTGGTTTATGGTTTAAGACCTGTTGAACTCATGGAGGAAACTGGTTGGATTGGCTCTGACTGTTGGTTTGCCCACGGAATTTATTTTAATGATGATGAACTGAAAAGACTCAAAGGTAGCGGCATCGCCCACTGCCCTTCTTCCAATATGAAACTTGGCAGCGGAATTTGCAGAACTTCCGAACTTGTAAATCTGAATATCCCTGTAGGAATCGGCGTTGATGGTAGTGCGTCAAACGATGGCTCTAATATGTGGGAAGAAATTAGACGAGCGTATTTGTTAAACCATTTGAAATATGCGGACAAGGGTTTATCCGCTTACGAAATTTTGAAAATGGCAACAAAGGGTGGTGCCAGAGTTCTCGGACGCACCGACATCGGCACCATTGAAGTTGGAAAAGCAGCTGACTTGATTTTACTTGATTTATCCGATATTTCTTTCGGCGGCTGTCATAACCCACTCACCTCCATTGTATGCTGTGGAAATTCTAGCCTAGTGGATACAACCATTGTAAACGGCGAAGTCGTTTGCAAACGTGGCGAGTTGCTTCACATCAACCAATCCGAAATTCGAGAACAGGCTCACGAACACGCAAAGAAAATAATTCGTTTGAACATCCAATAGCTCTTTTAAAAAAATCTGCCGACGCAGATTTTTTTTATTGACTTATAAAAAAAAATGTGTTAAAAATATATAGATAATCTATGTATGTAGAATGTATAGGTAAGGAGGGTAAATGTGATGCTAAACAAAGAACTGGTGAAAGGAAGTACCTCGATTCTTATTTTATCTCTTCTTGAAAAAGAAGATATGTACGGCTACCAGATTGCAGCAGAGCTTAAAAAGAAATCGCAAGATGTTTTCATCATGAAAGAAGGAACTCTCTACCCCATGCTTCATGGGCTTGAGAGTGATTTGGCAATTGAAGCGTACTGGCTCGATGCCGAAAACGGAAAGAAGCGAAAGTATTACAAGCTAACCAAAGAAGGCACAAAACTTTTGAAACACAAAAAAGAAGAATGGCGAGTTTTTACCAATGCAGTAGATACTATACTAGGTGGTGTTAGTTATGCACAATAAATTAAATGAGTTTTTAGATAATGTCTGCTCCCACATCAAATTCAAGTCAATCCATACCGATGTTCGCAATGAACTTACGCATCACGTAGAAGATTTAAAATCCGAATATGTTTCACAAGGACAGGACGAAGAAGTTGCACTTAACTCTGCACTTCTTTCTATGGGTGACTCTACAGAAATCGGAAACCGCTTAAACGCAATTCACAAACCAAAAACAGAATGGTCACTGATTACACTGACTGCCATCATGGTTTTGTTTGGTGGAATCGTCATGTATATGTGCAGCAAATTTGAGTCACGCCAAGCCATCAATTTTGATTCATATTTGGCATTTGTCGGAATCGGTATCGCTTTGCTCGTTGGCCTTTATTTCTTTGACTATACAAAACTTAAAAAATTCTCTTGGCTCATTTACATACTTGGGTTTACGTCCATCGTTTTAATGTCAAATTTTACATCAATCAATAATAACAACCACAGGTTTATCATTGACAATTTCTTCATGTCATGTGATTTAGCATTGCTATTATTTTTAGTTGCCTTTGCTGGGTTTGTTGAAAATTTTCGTGGAAAGGGCGGGCTTTCCATCGTACCCTTAATTCTTGTTGGTGCCATCTCAGTTGTTCCCATTGGTTTGACAAAGCTTTCTCTTGCCCTACTCTTAATAATTGGGTACGGCATCATTTTATTATCTGCCGTGTACAAAAACCATTTTGGTGGAAACAGAAAGCTACAGTTTATTTCATTGTTTGCAACAGCAGCCACAGGAGTTTTGTTCATCTCCACTATCCTCTTTTCAGGAGCGTATAGAGCTGAACGTTTTATGGCATTCATGTCAAGAGGCAGGGACTACCCACGAGGCAGGGGCTTTCAAATGGTTATGGCAGATAATTGGCTTTCTGTTTCGCAGCTTTTTGGAAAAACAACCCAAACTGTTCTTGGTGGAACCATCGAATACACCTTGCCCGGTATAAGTTCCGAGTTAATTATTATCAATATCATTGCAAACTTTGGCTGGGTTGTTGGACTTGGGCTAATCGCAGTTGTTGCCTTTTTCATTTTTAGAATGATACGTACGACTTCAAAAATCAAATACGACTACGGTTTCTTTTTGGCAACAGGAATTTGTGCCGTTCTATCCGCACAACTCATCATCAGTATTTTAATTAACTTTGGTTTCTTTCCATTAACTGGTTTGGCTCTTCCCTTTATTTCATACAGCCGAGAAAATTATATACTAAGCATGGCTTTTGTCGGGCTTATACTTTCTGTTTGGCGAAGAAACAATTTGGTTGCTTCCAACTCAAAAACCAAAACCGATGCTCCAGAAAAATTTATTCAGTACGAGGACGGCAAACTGATTATTACTTTAAAGTAGCCAGCAAAGTTTTTGTTATGACATTATTTTCATTTTGCCGTATTGTAAGATTGCATTTTTTGATATATAATAACTTCTGCCATGAAAAATACAATTTTTAAGGGGGCTTTTTGATGAGTTTTAAGAAAATTGCAGCAATGGTTTTGGTTTTTGCACTTGCTTTATCCACACTTGCTATGACTGGTTGTAGTGCAAGCAGCGGTGGAAATTTTAAGGTTGGTTTTGTGTACATAGGCGTTCCTGGTGACGGCGGTTGGACATATGAGCATGACCAAGGCAGAAAGTTTATGGCAAAAGAGCTCGGCATGAAAGAAGAGGATACAATTTTTATTGAGAATGTAGCAGAATCCGCAGATGCTGAAACAGCAATTGAAAGTCTTGTTAAAAAAGGTTGCAAGCTCATCTTCACAACAAGTTTTGGTTATATGGACTACACTTTAAACGTTGCAAATAAATATCCTGATGTAAAATTCGAGCATTGCTCAGGTTACAAAACATCAGAGAACATGGCAAACTACTTCGGTAGAATCCACCAAGGCAGTTACCTCGCTGGTATTGCAGCAGGTGCCGCTACTAAAAACGGCAAACTCGGCTTCGTTGCTGCGTTCCCTATCCCTGAAGTAATCAGAAACATCAATGCGTATGCACTCGGTGCTCGCTCGGTTAATCCAGATGCAACGGTTCAAGTTGTATGGACAAAAACTTGGTATGACCCAGGTACAGAAAAAGAAGCAGCAGAATCTTTAATTGACGCTGGCTGTGACGTAATTGGACAACATCAAGACACACCAGAGCCTGTTAAGGCAGCAGAAAAAGCTGGCGTATTCTCAACAGGTTATGACTCGCCTATGGGCAAGTATGCACCAAACGGCTATTTAACTGGTGCAAACTGGAACTTTGGTCCATTCTACACAGAACGTGCCAAAGCAGTAAAAGACGGAACTTGGAAAAGCCAATCGTATTGGGGCGGCTTAAATGACAACATCGTTGTTCTTGACGAGTTTGGAAAATCAGTTTCCGAAGAAACCAAAGCATTAATTGCAGCTAAAAAAGCAGAAATCGTAAGCGGTTCATGGGACGTATTTACAGGACCTATTAAAGACCAAAGTGGAGCCGTTAAAATTGCAGAAGGTCAAAAAATGACTGACGAGGAGCAATTGGCAATGGATTGGTTAGTAGAAGGCGTTCTTGGTAAAGTTTCTGAATAACAAATAATATTTGCAGGCCACAGCGGAGCCTTTTTTGCTGTTGCCTGCTTTCTTTTTAGATTTTTATAATGCATTTGGAGGGAATACCATGGCAGAAGTCCGCACACAAACTAATACAGAAAAAGAAACCATTACATTAGTAGAAATGCAGAACATTTGCAAGTCCTTCCCCGGTATCAAGGCTAACGATAACGTTAATCTAAAGCTGAATGCCGGAGAAGTTCACGTTCTTTTAGGCGAAAATGGTGCTGGAAAATCCACACTTATGAGTGTTTTAAGTGGGCTTTACAAACCAGAGTCTGGAAAAATTTTAATTGGTGGAAATGAAGTGAGCTTTAACTCGCCACGAGACGCCATCACAAATGGAATCGGCATGGTGCATCAGCATTTTAAACTTGTGCAAGCGTTTACTGTGGCAGAAAATGTTGTGCTTGGTGCAAAAAAAGAAATCCTTCTCGATTCTGCCGCAACACTCAAGGAAGTTGACAAATTTGCCAAGGACTACCATCTGGATGTTGATGTGAGTGCAAAAATCTGGCAGCTCTCGATTGGCGAACAACAGCGTGTAGAAATTTTAAAAGCACTGTATCGCAAAGCAGAAACGCTTGTGCTTGACGAGCCAACCGCCGTTTTAACGCCGCAAGAAGTGGAAATTTTATTTAAAACACTTCGAACAATGGCCGAAAGGGGAAAAGCAATTGTTGTCATCACCCATAAAATGTCAGAGGTTATGGCTCTTGCTGATCGTGTAACGATTCTTAGAAAAGGAAAAACAGTTGCCACCTTTGAGAGAAGTCAACTTGATCCAATTGTTTTATCGGAAGCCATGATTGGCAGCAAGACAAATGCAATTGTCCCAGAAGAAAATACATTTGGAAAAGAAATTTTATATATTAGAGATGTAAACGCTTTAAACGACAGAGGTGCCAGAGCACTCAAGGATGTGAATTTCTGCTTGCATGAGCGTGAAATCTTGGGCATCGCCGGTGTTGCCGGAAACGGGCAAAAAGAAATTCTTGAAGTAATCGCAGGGCTTAGACATATTATATCCGGTGAAATTTCTGTTGTGCAAGATGCATCCGAGATTAAAATACATAACCGAACAGTGAAAGCAAATATCAATTCTGGAATCGCCTTTATACCGGAGGATCGACTCGGCATGGGTCTTGTCGGCAACATGGACTTGGTCGAGAATATGATTTTGCGTGGAGAAAAAAATTCCAGATGGGTGAAGTACAAAGAATCGTCTGAGAGTTCAAAATCCGCCGTTCAAAAATACGAAATTTCTGTGGCTAACATAGGCTCACCCCTTAGACTTCTTTCTGGCGGCAACTTGCAAAAGGTGCTACTTGCACGAGAGCTTGCTTACACGCCAAAAGTTCTATTGGTCGCCTACCCTGTTCGAGGACTTGACGTTGCCGCTACAAATAAAGTGTATCAGCTACTTCTGAATCAACGTGATCGGGGTTGTGCCATCCTCATGGTTTCCGAGGATTTGGATTCCTTGATTGCTTATTCTGACCGCATCATGGTTTTTTGCGACGGAAAAGTTTCCGGCATTGTGCCAAAGAAAAACGCCACTCCCGCTCGCTTGGGTCTTATGATGACTGGTGAGCCGCCGAAGGAGGAATGGCTAGTATGAGCAAAAAAAGATTGGTAATCGAAAAACGAGCTTCCGGCACTTCGGGTAGTCTTTTGCTAGCACAGTTCGTTGGCATTCTGCTCGCCATACTCACAACTGTCATTTTCTTTTTGGCAACAGGCAGAAGCGTGGGTCAAACTTTAAACATTCTTAATTCGTTAATTGTGCAAAGCTTTTTCAGTTATTACGGCATCATTGATACGATTAATAAAGCGATTCCGCTTATTATCACAAGCCTTGGTATATCCATCGCTTTTAGAATGAAACTCTGGAACATCGGCGGCGAGGGTCAAATCATGATGGGTGCTCTAGGCTCTGCTGGCATCGCCATTGCATTCCCTAATCTTAGCGGCGTTGTGCTTGTGCCACTTATGATTCTAGGTGCCATTGTCTGTGGTGCAACTTGGGCATTGCTTGCGGCAATCCCTCGTGCGTATCTGAATGTTAACGAAACAATTTTCACCTTGATGCTAAACTATGTCGCTGTTATTTTGGTTACACACATGGTGCATGGCCCTTGGCGTGACAAAGATGCTCTCGGGTTCCCAATTGCACCTATTCTTCCCACGCAAGGAACATTGCCTACCATTTTCGGCTCGCCCATTCAAATGGGGTTCATCATCGGCTTAATCCTTTGCGTTGTGTACTGGCTTGTACTCACTCGCAGTCGTTGGGGGTATGAAATTCGAGTCATCGGCGAAAGTACCGAGTCCGCAAGGTATGCTGGAATTGATGTTCGCAAAAATATTTTGTATGTGCTTGCGGCATCGGGTGCATTTGCTGGCCTTGCCGGTTGGAGTGAACTCGCAAGCAATACGCACCGCCTTGAAGTCAATCTTTCTTCGGGTTATGGCTACACAGCAATCATTATTGCTTGGCTCGCTCGTATGAACTCCGCTGGGGTTATCGCCATGAGTATTTTTATGGCTGGCGTTTTGGTAGGCGGTACAAACGTACGTGCAGATGGCGTTCCCGCTGCTGTTGCGGTTATGATTCAGGGTTGCATACTTTTGTTTGTTCTCGCTTGTGACAGGTTAACGCATTATAGGTTTAGGATAGAAGAGATTAAATCCGAAGTCTCCGAGAAAGGCAGTGATACGATATGAATTGGGTAGAAATTATTACATCTGTGTTTTCGTCTGCCGTTGCGGCTGGAACTTGCTTACTCATTGCATCAGAGGGCGGAATTTTAAACGAGAACGCAGGCGTTTTAAACTTAGGCTTTGAAGGCATGATGCTCATGGGTGCTGTTACTGGTTTCTTGGCTGTGCAAGCCACAGGGAGCCTCATCGCCGCACTTGCCGTTGCTATCCTTGTTGGTGGAGCACTTGCATTTATTCACGCATTCTTAACGGTTACACTTCGGGTTAGCCAAGTGGTAAGCGGTTTGTCTATTACGATTCTCGGCACAGGGCTTAGTGCCTTCCTTGGTACAAACCACATTGGGCAAATTCCTCGAGCTTACTTTGATGCAGTGGCAATACCAGGGCTTTCAGAAATTCCAATCATTGGCCCATCTTTTTTTAACCAAAACGTAATTGTTTATTTCTCATATTTTCTGGTTCCAGCTCTTTGGTTTTTCCTAACAAAGACAAGATGGGGCATGCAAGTAAGAGCAGTCGGTCACAACCCAGCGGCGGCTGATGCGGCTGGTATAAACGTTCATCTAATCAGATATAGTTGCACCATCGTAAGCGGTATGCTCATCGGAATCGCTGGTATGTACTTATCCCTTGCTTATAACTCGTCTTGGCTTGATAACATGGCTGGTGGCAAAGGTTGGATTGCGGTTGCTCTGGTCATTTTTGCCACTTGGAACCCGCTGAAAGCTCCCATCGGTGCGTACTTGTTTGGTGCGGTTGCGGTACTTGGGTTAAGGCTACAGGCTTTTGGCATTGACATTCCTACCACGGTGTTTAACATGCTCCCTTATGTGACGACGGTTGTTGTACTTATTCTCACAACAGGAAGCTTTAGAAAAAATGTACCGCTTGCACCCGCTGCACTAGGCGTGGCGTATGATCGAGAGGCTAGATAGAAAACAGGCGTCTACTTCAATATGAAGTGAACGCCTGTTTTTTTATTCCTCTGATTTCGTTTCTGGTTTAATTTCTGGCTCTGCCTTGAGTTTTTCAGGTTCCACTTTAAGTTTCTCCGCTTCATCCAGTTTTTTCTTGTTGATTAAATATCCAAACACCGCACCACAAATTCCACCGATTACATGCGTCACTTGTGATACATTATCTGCCTGTAGCAAGCCGCTTGTAATTTCTTGGCCAATATAAATGGCAATGATTAGCACAAGCGTCACAGGGATTTTTCCACGTTGCAAGTTTACAAACGAACTCAAGATGATTAACATGAACACGATTCCACTAGCACCCATGAGCATGGTGGTTGGGAAAAATAAAACGTTCAAAAGACCAGTGATAATCGCTGTGACAAACATCAAGAAGAACAACCGCATCGAGCCGTATTTTTCTTCAAGGATTGGCCCTATCAGTAAAATCATAATAAAATTACTAGCGTAGTGCTGAAAATTTGCATGGCCGAACACATGACCGATGAGCCTAAAGTATGTAAGCGGATCGTTCCACTCGGCACGGTATACGCTAAAAAGCAAAATATTACTCTCGCCTTTTGACAAGTACGCCGCCCCTAGCACGAGCAGACCCAACAAGGCATACGTAAGCGTTACTGGTGCATTATACTGAATTTTTTTGAAGATATTCATACACTCCACCTACTCCATTTAAATTCCATCTACATTCTCTGTAAGGACTGGTTAAGAATCGGAACCATTTGTTTTTTGCGTGAGAGCATTCCTGGCAAGAAAACTCTGTCCTCGTCGTAGCGAACATGAAACGCGCGACCCATAATATCCCTTGCACGACCTGTCATGAGCACTTCACTTCCACCCACAACAATATCCGTAATCATAAGCAGAACCAAATCACAACTCGACCTATCCTTAAAATCATTCATCGCACGCATTAAATCGTCTTTTTTAGCTAAAATTGTTTCAAAGTCCAAGGTGTTCACTTGAGAAATATAAACGATATACTTGTCAAACGAAAACTTCTTTCGATCCAGTGCCAGAATTTCCTCTGGTGAGTAGTCAGAAAGCGAAGTGCCCGCTGTAAACATCGAACGACCATATGTGTTGATGTTTACATCGGCGATTTCCGCCAGTCGTTCTGCGGTTGCTTTGTCATCAGATGTACAAGTCGGCGAGCTGAACATCAATGTGTCCGATAAAATCGCACTCAGTAACAACCCTGCAATTTTTTGGCTCGGTGTCTTTCCGTGTTCCTGATACAACCTGTATACAATGGTTGCTGTACAGCCGACAGGTTCCGCTCGCACATAAATCGGATAACTTGTTTGCACATCGTCTATTCTGTGATGGTCAATGATTTCTAGTATCTGTGCCTCTTCAAGCCCTTCGGCGGACTGACGTCTTTCGTTGTGATCAACCAAAATGACTCGCTTTTGTTTATACTCGATAATGTGCCGCCTAGAAATTACGCCGGCAAGGTTTCCGTTTCTGTCCATAACTGGAAAGTTTCGGTGCGATGAGTTTTTCATGATGTCGATGATGTCTTCAATGTAATTATCAATTGGAAACATCGTGATTTTTTTATCGTGAACCACGGACGAAACCGAAACACTCTGGCTAATCAACCCAACGGTTTTAAATACGGTGTGCTTCACTTTTACCAATGCACCGATTGAGCCTTTTGAGCCAATCGGTTCCACGTTGTTCGCCAAAATTACACAACCGCATTTTGTTTCGTTCGCAAACCGCCTTGCCCCTTGTGCCTCACCTGTGATAACGATGTCACGAGCCGTGTATTGCTCTGGGTTCCCAAAAACAGGGTCGATATAAATGGAGCCACACAGGCTTTCGTAATTATACATGCCATGCACAATTTCGCCGCCCAAAATCTCAATCAAGTTCTTAAACCGAATATTGTATTGCTTAACAATATCCTCGTCGGGAAGTTCCATAAATATTCTTGTCACGTCAGAAATGGAAACAATACCGCCAAACTTCCCCTCATTATCAATCACTGGCATGAGCCTCGCACCGTTTCTTTTTGCGAGATAATCCCATACTTTTTTGATTGGGTCTGTAAGCAGTACCTTTTCTGGTTGATAAAGGTCTAAGTCGCTAAGCTTGACTTTAACATCTGTGAGCAGTGGCGGTGTCCTAACCCGAAAATAATCGAGTGCAAATTGCGTTTCCTTATTGATTTTACCAAGCCTGTATGCCGCAATGTTCTCGACGCCAAGCTCACGCTTTAGTTCTGCATAAGCGATTGCGGAGCAAATGGAATCCGTATCTGGGTTTTGATG
>JAVBKL010000243.1:0-9235 GCA_031554055.1 Eubacteriales bacterium
TGCTGATAAGTGGAAATCTGAATGTGAGTATCACAAAAAGGGTAATGACGAGGCACAGGAGCTACTAGAGGAACGTTTTGCAGAATTTGAAAAGCTAGAAGCTGAACTGAAATCATCAAAGGAAAGTGAACATCAAAAAAACATTATTATTGATAGCCTCACAAAATTAACGCCACAATCTGAACACCTTGAAGCCACTATCAAAGAGCAATCTAGCGAAATTGATAACTTGAAAAAACAAATAAACCAGCTTGAACAGCAAAACCGTGAACTTTCCACCAACCTTAGCAAATCAGAACATGAATATATCTCCAAAGCCAAAAGCGACTTGCAAGAACTTGAAGCCTCACGCAAAGAGGTTAAAGAGTTGCAACAAAAACTATACGAGATGGAAAGGCTAAGACCTACACTGTCTATACCTCAAGTACCGCCACCACAAGCACCACCAATACCAGCGGGTATGCCACCATCAGTGCAGGCTGAATAACAAAACTAATAAATGTAAAAGCAAGACAACGGACTGAAATTATATCCGTTGTTTTTTATGTACAGGAATACCAACCTCTTAAAGCCAGTGAATACAAGGGTCAAGCAAGGTGTAAATTGTGACGTAAAGAGGTATTTCTGCTATAGATCCGAGCCAGTTGCCACGGAATCCGCCGCCAAATCCGCCGCCAAATCCGCCGCCAAATCCGCCACCGAATCCGCCGCCGAAACCGCCGCCAAATCCACCGCCGTATCCACCGCCGTCATAGCCGCCGTAGAATCCAGTATTTGTACCTATTGCTCCGTTGCAAGCACTTCCGATTGGGCAATTAGGTGCAGCACCGATGTCAGTAATTAGTTTAACAGACTCACGGCAAACGCCAGCAAGAACGCCAGTGAAGCCACTACCTGATAAACCGCCACTTGTTGTAAAAATTGTCACTGTTTGACCAACATATCTTAATAGGCTGTCATATAAGAAGTTATCCATATATTTCCCTCCTTCCGTAGTTTAAACTCGAACAGTCAAGCTGTTCTTTTACATACTATGAAGCTTAGTTACTTTATGTGTAATAAAATTGGACAAAAATTTTTGCTGGGAACTTTTTAAATTAAGCTGCGTTTGGTATACTATAATAACGTATGTATTAATGATTTAAAACGAGGAGGGTCTTTATGAAAAGGAATTTTAGTGTAATCTCTGCGAGCTTAGCGATTGCATTGGCAGCGACGATATTTACTACCCCGAATAATTTTACATTAACACAAGTAAATGCAGCAACCATTACTAATCCATCAACTCCATCTACTATCGAAACAAAAACGGATGCGATAATGCTGTATCCAGAAAGCCCTTATGCAATTGTAAATGGCGAAAGACGGTTGATAAACCAGACAGACACAAGTGCAGTAACAAAAAAATATCAAGGGAATTTAATGGTGCCGCTCAAATTTATTTCGGAAACCTTTGGAAGCGACTTAAACTGGAACGATAAAACCAAAACAGCTAGTTTTACTTGTAACGGAAAGATCATATCTTACGCAGTTGGAAAACAAGAAATGTATATCAATGGAGCAAGTGTTGCGTTAAAAGTTATTACGCAGCTTTTTCACGGAAAAACATATGTGGAGCTGAATTCTATTGCCGCCTACACGGATAAAAAAATATTTGTTGACAGAGATTTAGCAATCATAAGTAGCAACGCCAATACGTATTCAGCAGAAAAAGACAAAGTCTATCTCGATGCTGTAATTAAAAAGTTTGGGCAAGCACTGCCGTTTGTTGGAACAAAAGAGAAGTTCATTGAACTAATCGGTGCAGAAGAGACATATGCAACATCAGGGATTCTGGAAAATCAAGGCAAATTTCCAACACTGATTGCAGGAGCAGCAGCGCCAATGGCACCAGCCCCCGCACAGGCTCCAACCATGAAAATAGCAGATGAATCTAAGAGTGACAACAGCTATTCAGAAACAAATGTGCAAGTAGAAGGTGTTGACGAGGCAGATATTATTAAAACAGATGGTGAATATATTTTCTATGTAAAGGCAAACCGTGTGTCCGTTGTAAAAGCGAACCCCGCCAATGATATGAAACTAGAAAGCACCATTACATTTGCTGACCTCAATTTTTATCCGAGAGATATGTACCTAGATGACAATGACCTCATTATAATTGGCGATTGCATGAAAAAGTATTTCGTTGACGGATACGAAAATTATCAAACGATGACGAGAGCGTATGTCTATGATGTGTCAAACAAGGCAGACCCTAAAAAAGTGCGAGAAGTTGAAAGTGAAGGGAATTATATAACTTCCAGAAAAGTTGACAAGTCTTTTTATTTGATAACAAACGCTTGGGTTAATAGGCTCTATGCAAATAACTTCCTTGTTCCGACTTATAAAGATACAGCGGTTTCAGATAAGCAGATTGAGATTGGCTATGATAAAATGTGCTACTTGCCAAATTCAAGAAGCAAAAACTTCTTGTTTATATCGGGGTTTGAACTTGATAAGCCACAGCAAGAAGTCAAAGTAAATACCTTTTTAGGCGGTGGGCAAAATGTATATATGTCAACCGAAAATTTATACATTGCACAAGAAGATTACGAATATATGCCGATTAGAATAGCACCGGCGATTGAACCATCAACCACAACAGGCAAAAGAATTGCACCTGATTTTGCACCTACTATATCCAAACAGGAAACGGTTGTATACAAATTTGCGTTAGAAAAAGGCAATGCAACTTTCGAGAACAAACAAAGCGTGCCGGGTACGATACTCAATCAATTTTCGATGGACGAACATAACTCGCAGTTCAGAATCGCAACGACTGAAAATGATTATAATACAGGACAGCAAAAAAATGGAATGTATGTATTAAATTCGTCTATGGAGATTACAGGAAAAATCGAAAATATTGCACCAGGGGAAAGAATTTATTCCGCAAGGTTTATGGGCGACAGAGCATATATGGTGACATTTAAAAATGTTGACCCATTGTTTGTGATTGATTTAAAAGATGCGTTCGCTCCGAAAATATTGGGAGCATTAAAAATACCCGGCTACAGCAATTACTTGCACCCATACGATGAAAACCATGTTATTGGCTTTGGCAAGGACACAGAAGTGTCAAAGGACAACGCATTTTATCAAGGTGTGAAAATATCTATGTGTGATGTAAGTGATGTGGCAAACCCAAAAGAACTTTTTAAAGAGAATATCGGCGACAGGGGAACAGACTCGCCACTGCTTTATGACCACAAAGCTCTTTTGTTCTCCAAAGAGAAAAATTTGTTAGCGTTCCCAGTAACAGTTGCTACCATTTCAGAAGAGCAGAAGAAAAACTCAAACGATGTTTGGCAATACGGAGCAACGACCTTTCAAGGGGCATATGTGTATAGTCTGGATTTGGAAAAAGGCTTTAAACTTAAAGGTACCATCTCCCACATTTCAAAGGAAGAGATGTTAAAAGCTGGCATGTACGGTATGGACAATGAAAATGTGATTCAGAGAATACTTTATATCGGTGAGAACTTGTATTCGACTTCACAGAAGTTGATTAAGTCAACCAACCTCGATTCGATGAAAGAAGTCGGTCAAATAAATTTAAAATAACTGACAAAGGAATAGATTTTTGCGACGCAAGACGTGGCATGAAATCTATTCCTTTTGTACGTGCACAAACATTTTAAATTTAAATAAAATAGTAATATTGTTGTGTTCGGTGGTGGTGCTGTGCTTATTCATGCAATGCAGATAGAGACTTTTGATCCGTCTGCAATTACAGAATTTATTGTAAAGTACAATGGAGATTTGTTTCAAATAAAAAACTCAATAGAGGCAGAAGTCGAGATTCTGTCCGAGAACTACGCCATTGTTACTACAAAATTTGAAAACCTTAGCAAGCTTATGGAGTTTAGACAAGTTGAATATGTCGAAGAACCAAAGAAACTTGGCTTTATGATTGCAGCGGCATCACAAGCTTCCTGTATTACCCAAGTTCAAAAACCGCCGTACAACTTAACAGGAAAAGGCGTAATAGTGGCAATCATTGATTCGGGCATTGACTATACACACCCAGACTTCACAAACGACGACGGCAGCAGCAGGATTTTATACATATGGGATCAAACCGCCGAGGGGACACCGCCTTTGGGTTTTACACATGGTACCGAGATTTTAAAAAGACAACTGGACGAAAGCCTAGCTTCGGGTGCAACACAAGAAACTTTGATAACACGAGATGAAATTGGGCATGGGACAGCCGTCGCTGGAATAGCAGCCGGTAACGGACGTGCATCCAACGGAGTTAATATTGGTGTTGCACCCCAAGCTTCAATTATTTGTGTAAAAATGGGGGAAAGCGGAGAAAACAATTTTGCTCGCACCACGGAAATTATGCGGGGAATAAAATACGTCATGGATAAAGCGGAAGAACTCAATATGCCAATCGCAATCAACCTAAGTTTTGGCACAAATAACGGCGCTCATGATGGTTACAGTCTTTTTGAACAGTATATTTCGGATATGAGCCAACGGTGGAAAACGTCCATCGTTGTAGCAACAGGCAATGAAGGCGGAGCCGCACATCACTTTCACGATATTCTTGAACAGGGCGAACAAGTGGATTGCGAATTTGTTACGGCGGACAATTTACAGTCATTTTTTTTGGATGTCTGGAAAACCTTTGCCGATAACTTTAGTTTTGAAATCATTTCACCAAGTGGACAGAGCACAGGGAAAATTTTTTACACATCAATGGCAAGGCGGTTCCTTTTAGACGAGGTAGAAATCGTTTTTGTATATGGACAGCCCACAAATTATACCGTTGATCAAGAAATATATATTCAGTTTTATGCAAGTGGCACGTACATTCGTGAAGGAAAATGGGTGCTAAGAATTTTTGGGGATAGAGTGGTTAGAGGGAATATTGATATTTGGTTGCCAATTACAGAATTTGTCTCAAAAGAAACTCGGTTCTTAACGCCAACAGAAACCACAACGCTCACACTTCCTTCCTGTACCCTCAATGTAATTTCTGTCGGTTCCTACAATTCACGAGTTGGCAATATCTCAAGCTTTTCTGGTAAAGGGTTCACAAGGAACAATGTTTTTATGAAACCAGACCTCGTGGCACCGGGAGAAAATATTTTGTGTCCAAAAGCGTACGGAGGTTATGATGTTCAAACAGGGACTTCTATTTCTGCCCCATTTGTTACAGGTTCTGCCGCCATCATGATGGAGTGGGGAATCATACAGGCAAACGATGCTTTTCTCTACGGACAAAAAATAAAAGCCTATTTGCAATACGGAGCACTACGAGATGAAAATATGGATTACCCAAACTTTAATTGGGGTTTTGGCAAGCTCTGTCTAAAAAACACCATAGATAGCTTGAACAGATACAGATTGCAAAACGAAATGGGAGGAATGCGTATGGCAAATGATGCCAAGGCAAATTTTATTTTGTACGTTAACACCAACGACATTGAAAAGCTGCAAAGTTTGAACTATGTGGAAATTTGCAAAATCATGTTTGACACATATGCGGTGGTCAGTGTTGACATACCTCGTGTAAGTGATTTCTTCAATGAGATTGGCGAGCAATCCGCAATCGAAACTTCAAGCATTCTTGGGCTTATGGATTCGGGTGCGTTAAACGCTTCGGGTGTAACAGCCGTTCAAAACAACCCATACCTAGAACTTAGCGGACAAGGGGTTCTTTTGGGTTTTGTGGATACTGGCATTGATTACACAAAAGAAGCTTTTAAGTATGAAGATGGAACAACAAGAATCATTTCCATTTGGGATCAAAGCACCGTAGAAACAAATATTGAAGGCTACTGTTTTGGTACAGAATATTCGAGTGAGCAAATTAACGCCGCACTCTTGGATGAATCGCCACTTACTGTTTTACCGCTAAGAGATGAGGAAGGACACGGAACATTTTTGGCTTCGGTTTCTGCCAGCCGTGAAAGCGGAGAATATTTGGGCGTGTGCCCTGATGCCGAACTCGTTATCGTTAAACTTAGAAAGGCAAGTGACTATTACCGTGATTTATTAAAAATTGACGATGAATATCAAAATGCTTACGAAAGCAGCGACCTCATGCAAGGGGTTTATTATTTAATAAACAAGGCAAAAGATCTCAAACGCCCCATAGCTATTTGCATCGGGCTTGGGACAAATTATGGAAGCCACGATGGCACTTCGCTTTTTGAAACATTTTTACAAAGGTCGGGAGCATATCCTGGCGTTTTTATATCGGTGGCAGCAGGAAACGAAAGCAGTGCGAGGCACCATACCCAAATCACCTTGGACAGCCAAGGAACAATGGCAACCATAAATTTACAAGTTGCGGAAGGCGAAAACAATTTGTGGGTGAATATCATAAACGACCGAACAGACAGAATTTCCGTCGGAATCGTGTCGCCCACAGGGGAAACGATTGATCGGATGCCAGCACGACCCCAAGCCATGTACAGAAACAAATTAATACTCGAAGATACAGTAGTAATTGTAAATTATCTATATCCTTTAGTATTTAACGGAAGCCAGTCAACCGTGATAAGATTAGAAAAAGCTACGCCGGGAATTTGGAAGATAAATGTTTTTGGCGACATTGTATTAAGTGGAATTGTTCATGCATGGCTGCCGATTACAAATTTTGTCAAGCCTGATACATTTTTTCTGGAATCATCACCAGAGTTTACCATTACGGTTCCAGCGACTTCTACAGGAGTTGCAACAGTCGGTTCATATTCTTATCTCGACGGAAGAATTGCGCCATCTTCTTCGAGAGGCCCCAATCGATTGCTCGCAAGCTTGCCTGATTTTGTTGCACCAGGGGTAAACATCAATGGGATTTTTCCAGGAGGGTATGGCACTATGAGTGGCACGAGTGTTGCTGCGGCGATGGCACAAGGTGCAGGGGGATTGTTTTTACAATGGGGCATCATCGAAGGCAACGAAACCAATATTAACACAACTTCGATTGTTTCCTATATAACCAGAGGATGTGACAGACGACCAGACATAACATACCCAAACCAAGAATGGGGTTATGGTACTTTAAATGTTCAAAACGCCATAGAAAAAATGAGAGATGTACCTACAAACTTATAGCACACAACAAAAGCTCAAGTTGCGAGAATTATTCGACAAATTTGGGCTTTTGCTTTGTTGTCCATCCAATTATTAGTGAACCAATATATGGAATTGTGGTTTACATATAGACAATATTATTGTATAATGCAATGAGTCGACAGTTTGTATTTGGGTTTTATGCCTTCAAAATTCAAACGATGACAGGACATTATATGACAGCATAAGTACATAAACTTTGCCAAATCCACTTTTTGATATATCTATATATAATTAAGGACAATGCGGCTGCGGACTCGACCCAATGCCTTTTTGAATATAAAAAAAGGAGATGGTATATTTGAGTACCAAAAGAAAAACGGCACTTCTTCTCGCTTTCATTATGTTCGCAACAGCGTTCATGACGACAAGTGTAAGTGCAGCGGGTTTTAAGGACATGGATTTGCACTGGGCAAAAGCAATTGCCAACGAGTTAGTTGACAGAGGTGTGTTAAACCCAGATGGAATGGGCGATGGTTATTTTGCACCGGATGTCCAAGTCACTCGTGCTCAGTATGCTAGAATGTTGAACCAAATGTTCGGCTTTACTGAAAAATCTGATGTAGTATTAAAAGATGTAAAACAAGGCGAATGGTATACAGACGATATAGCCATAGCTGTTAAAAAGGGATATATAATTCCTGTTGACGGCAATGTAAAGCCTAATGAAGTGATTTTCAGAACAGAAGCTACAAAAATGTGTGCGATTGCTATGGGACTTACAATTGGCCCAGTTGCTAAAACACAGTACGCAGACGATGCTGATATTCCAGATGCATTTAAGCCTTACGTAAATGCTGTATCTGATAAGAAAATCTTTATCGGCAGCGATAACAAGCTCGACCCTAAAGGCAAGTTTACAAGAGCGCAAGCGGTTACAACTATACTTAATCTGATTAAGTATCAAGAAGCCCAAGCGGCATCGGCCAAAGAAGTTACCGTAACTGGTACAACTTATGGAAACAAAGACGGTGCAGTAACAGTTGTAGATGGAAACCTCACAGTTATCAATGCAGGAACAACAGTACATAATGTAAAAGTAAACGGTGACCTCATAATTGCCAAATCCGTAGGAACTGGCGACGTGACACTTAACAAAGTTGAAGTTGTTGGAACAACTAAGATTTTGGGCGGTGGCGAAAATTCTATCCACTTACTTGATAGTATTATCGCTAAATTGATCGTTGCAAGTAAAGAAACAGCTGTTCGTGTTGTCTTTGAAGGCAAAACAAAAGCAGCAAATGTAGAATTTACAGAAAAAGGTAAAATTGATGTTAAAGCAGGCGCTGTGGTCGAGACAGTAGTTCTTTCATCTAGCTTACCAAAAAATGCAGCAATTGAAATTACAGGAAATTTAGGAAAATTGCAAGTGGCAGCACAAGTAGCTTTAAAAGTTGTTGCGGGTATCATTGCAAACCTTCAAGTTGATTTAACTGCAAAAGGTGCAACCATTACTCTTAACAAAGACGTTCAAGTTACAGCAGCAAAAGTAGACGGTGCAGCAGCATTCAAAGGCACTGGTAAAATTGTTGAAGCAACAATTACTGTAACAGGCGTAACAGCAGAAACTCCTCCAGCAAAACTTGGAGAAGGTTCTAAACCTTCTACAACACCTCCATCAACAGGTGGCGGCGGCGGTGGTGGCGGTAGCGATTCTACAGTTGCAGTGACTTCAGTAACGGTAGCCGACAGAACTGTTTATACAAGTAGTACAACGCTTTTGGCAGCTAGCATATTGCCAGCTAATGCTACTAATAATTCAGTTACTTGGTCAATTGTTAGCAGAACTGGAGCAACAGATGCTGCATTGTCAGCTACGGGTACATTAGTTGCTGATACAATGACAGGTTCAGTTGTTGTAAAAGCAACTTCTGTGTCAACACCAGCGGTGTATGGCACGGCAACAATTACAATTCAGGAACCTCCAACAGATGTAACATTTTCAGCAGTACAAACAGGCGGAGCTCTCAATACAACAACTTCGACTGGTATCCAAATTACATTTAACAAAGGTGTAACAGATT
Source organism: Eubacteriales bacterium (assembly GCA_031554055.1). Classification (GTDB taxonomy): domain Bacteria; phylum Bacillota; class Clostridia; order Lachnospirales; family JAVBKL01; genus JAVBKL01. The sequence continues at coordinate 9,159 of JAVBKL010000243.1, forward strand.
TGACAGTGGGTGACATAACGCTCACAAACGCAACAGGAACAGCTGTGAGTACTGGAGCATTAACAAGTTCATCAGCA
>JAVBKL010000170.1:0-18932 GCA_031554055.1 Eubacteriales bacterium
AAGATATTTGAAGATAGTCTTGAAGATATAGTGTTGTCCAAAAAGGCTCAAAATATTAGAAATGCTTTTATGTGTCAGCAAGTTTGTGAGGATTTTTGTAAAACTTGCGGGTTTGCTGTTCGGTTAAATCAAAAGGGCAAGCACATGTAAGCTCTTTCACAAAAACTGGTGAACATTTTTGGTTTTGCATAATAATCAACTGTGCAATTGTGCTTTCGGTACAGAAATTCAAAAATTTTAATTGACTAACTTGTGAGATTATGTTAAAATTCATTTGTGTTAATTGTTAATATATTATAATATTTTGGAGGGAATTGAATGAAAAGAAAAATTATCGCTACTGCAATGGCACTTTGCTTAGCAGCTTTACCATTGACAGCTTGTGCACCTAAGGTTGGGGAATCACCTGCACCAGCTCCTGCTGCACCTGCGGCGGAAGCACCTGCAACAGAAGCACCGGCTCCTGCGGCTGAAGCACCTGCTCCTGCGGGCGTTAAAGAAATTACACTTGTTAGCAACAAAATCGAAATTGATGCTGCTCTTAAAGAGTATGCAGCAACTTATGAAGCACAAAGCGGCGTGAAAGTTACTGTTAAATCGTTCGGTGGCGAGACTCCATACGCTCCAGCATTTACTTCCATGCTTCAATCGGGCGTTGAGCCAGAGCTTTATGTAATCGAAGGTAAATCAGGTTATGAGGACGCTGTTAAAGGCGGCAGATTTACTGACTTATCTGATCAACCTTGGGTAGCTGACACAGATGTTGCTTTTAAACATTCTGACGGAAAAGTAATTGGTTTCCCTGTAGCAGTTGAAGGTTGGGGACTTGGCTACAACAAGGCTCTTCTTGCAAAAGCGGGCGTTGACCCAGCAACTATGACAAACATCGCTGGTGTAAAAGCAGCGTTTGACACAATCAACTCCAAAAAAGCTGAACTTGGTATTGACGCAGTTGTATCGATGGCAGCTGGTTCTGGTATGACATGGGTTACTGGTCTTCACGCAGTAAACGCATATTTAACTTTAGGCTTACCATACGATGATTCAAGAAAATACATTGATATGATGTTAAACAAACAAGTTGATACAGCTCGTTTAACAAAATATGCAGAGTATATTGATTTGTTGTTTAAGAACGCTAACAAATCAACATTACTTACAGGCGGTTATGACCAACAACTTGGCGATTTCGCTGTTGAGAAAACAGTATTCATTCACCAAGGCAACTGGGTTGACCCAACTTTCAAAGAACTCGGCGTTACTTTTGAAATGGGCTATGTGCCACACGCTTATTTAGATGAAACAACTGACGGCATCTTCGTTGGTGCTCCATCATGGTACCTCGTAAATGCAAAAGCTCCTGGCGTTGCTGAAGCAAAAGCATTCTTAACAGCTATGGCTTCTACTCCAGAAGGACATTCATACATGGTTGAAAAAGCTGGTATGGTTCCTGCATTTAAATCAGTTACATTGAAACCAGCTGGACCATTGTCACAAGCGGTTCAAGAATGGTTATCAAAAGGCAAAATCTATAGCTGGATGCAAAACGATATGCCTAACGGTTTTGGTATGAACACACTCGGACCAATCTATGGTCAATTTGCAGCTGGCGACATCGACACTGCTAAATTTGTTGAATTATTCTCCACTGCTGTTGCAGATATTAAAGAGAACCCAGGTCAATAATTTTTAAAATCAAATCTTATTTGGGCGGAGTTTTCGAACTCCGCCCAAAATTTTGCTTAAGGGGGCTTTGGCATTGGATAAAAAAGGTTTTTCTTTTAGAAAAATAGAAAGCAAGCTTACTTTCTACCTGTTTTTATTACCAGCACTTTCTGTTTTTTCTCTTGTTATCGTAATCCCATTTATTTTTGGTATTTATTATTCGTTTACAGACTGGAACGCTGTTTCGGGTGCAAAAATCAATTGGCTTGGGTTTGAAAACTACAAAATGATTTTAGCAGACGTTAAATTCCTACATGCATTTTTAATTACCATGCTTTACGCTGTTTTAAATATCGTTGCTGTCAACCTTGTTGCCTTCCCTCTTGCCTTGCTTGTTACAGGAAAATTGAAATTTACCAATCTTTATCGTGCGGCATTCTTTATTCCAAACTTAATCGGCGGAATCATCTTGGGTTATATCTGGCAATTTATATTTAACAATATTTTACCCGCACTTGGAAAAGCCATTGGTTTTCAACCGCTTGCCGAACTACTTATGCTCGCTGACACAAATCTCGCACTGCTCGGCATTATTATCGTTGGCACATGGCAATACGCCGGATATATTATGATGATTTATATTGCCTCGATTCAAGCGGTACCTTCGTCTTTGCTTGAGTCTGCATCCATTGATGGTGCAAACTATTTAGAGCAATTGCGTCATATTATGTTTCCATTGATTGCTCCGGCTTTTACTGTTTCTATGTTCTTGACACTTGTAAACTCGTTTAAGCAGTTTGACGTAAACTACGCTTTAACCGCAGGCGGCCCTGCTGGTATGTTTATGAACCAGTCGATTATGACAAATGAGTTTCTAGCACTGAATATTTACAACACTGCATTCGCATATCACGAACTTGCCCAAGGTCAAGCCAAGGCGATTATTTTCTTCCTTGTGCTCACATTGATTGCCCTCGTTCAAGTTTATTATAATAAACGAAAGGAGATTGAGATGTAATGAATAAATCTAGAGCTATTTTACTTGAGTGTATTGCTTTTGCTCTTTTTATTATTTATCTTCTGCCTTTTGTGGTGGTGCTTATAAACGCTGCCAAACCATCACTGAAAATTATTGTTGACCCGATTGCACTGCCAGAAAATCCAGCTCAATTTCTTTCAAACATCCACGCAATCTTAACAAGCCCTAATGTTAGATATGTTTCATCGTTTACCACTTCTGTCATTGTAACCGTGGTATCGGTGTCGCTGCTTCTGCTTATTTCTTCCATGGCGGCTTGGGTACTTGTTCGTACAAAATCAAAACTCTCAAACGGAATTTTTATGCTGTTTGTTGCAGCGATGGTTATTCCGTTTCAAGTGGTTATGTTCCCACTTATTGCTTGGTTTCATCAGCTTGAAGTGTTTTTGCATTTTCAACTTTTGCAGAATCGGGCGGGTATCATACTTGCCTACTTGGGATTTGGTACGTCCATGTCAATCTTTTTGTTCCACGGATTCATTAAGGGTATCCCTTATGAACTTGAAGAAGCTGCTACCATTGACGGCTGTACACGTGCCGGTACTTTCTTTAGAATAATTTTACCACTGCTTAAACCAATTTCTATTACGGTTATGATTCTTAACGGAATTTGGATTTGGAACGACTTCCTCTTGCCGTTGTTGATTCTCGGTTCAGGAAACGAAGTGCAGACGTTGCCATTGGCTGTTGCAAGTTATGTAGGTTCGTTTGTTAAGAGGTGGGATTTAATTCTCACATCGACACTTATGGCAATGCTTCCAATCGTGATTGTGTTCTTGTTCGTACAAAAACATATCATGAAGGGCATGGTCGATGGTTCGGTGAAAGGTTGATTTTCTGATTTACATGTAAAAACCTGCGAATGTGCAGGTTTTTTACGTTCCACAACAAACTAGATTAATTTCAAGAATAGGAGAATTCGCTTGGATACTAAATACATCTTTCAAAAAGAAAACTTTTCTTTGAGCAATGACGAGTTGCTACTTGATGAAACTCTGTTCCATAACGCAAACGGTTATATCGGGGTGCGTTCCAACTATGAAGAAGGTTATCCTACAAACTTTAAAACAATCCGTGGTATGTACTTGAACGGATTTTATGACATTGCTCCCATGAAGCAAGCCGAAAAGCTTTGTGGCTTAATTGAAGAAAAACAAATTATGGTGAACACTGCCGACACGCAAGGTATTCTCATTGAGATTAACGGCGAAAGTTTTAGCCTATTTAGCGGTGAAGTTCTTAAACGAACCAGAACGCTTGATATGTTAAACGGTACAACCAGCCGTGATATTTTGTGGCGTTCGCCAAGTGGACTCGAACTCAATATAAAATTTACTCGTTTGACTTCTTTTTATATGTTACCTTTGTTTTTGGTGAAAGTCCACATTACTCCCATTAATTTTAGCGGAACAATAAAAATCACATCGACACATATTGGTGATGTGATGAACTTCTTTGACCCAACAGACCCTCGGGTTGCTGGGGAATCTCACAGGCATATTGAAGTAAAAAACGTTATTCACGATGGCAATGCCACCATTTTACATGCAGAAACCATTACGTCTAAACTCAATTTTTGCAGTGCAGTTTCACACAAAACAAAGGCTGCCCGCACCAAAGCAGACGGAACAACAAAAATATTTGAGTATGATGTAAACAAGGGTGAGACAATCGAGTTTTATAAGTTCAGTATTTTATGTGACTCAATCCGGTATCCCGATTATATGGATGAGTGTATATATTTAATTAAAACGGCAGCTTCCCTCGGCGAATCCTATTTTTATGATAAACAAAGCGAATACCTACGCAAGTTCTGGGATAACTGCTCCATTGATGTTGACGGCGATGATGACTTAACCATTGCTCTGCGGTATAATTTGTACCAACTCCTACAATCGGCTGGGAAAGATCCTAATTCCAACATTGCTGCGAAAGGTTTAAGCGGAGAGGGCTATGAAGGGCATTATTTCTGGGATACAGAAATGTATATGCAGCCGTTTTTTACATTGACTGAAAGAGAAACGGCGAAAAATTTGATCAGAAACCGATACACCATTCTCGAACACGCAAAGCAGAACGCAAAAATTTTGGGTCATAAGCAAGGGGCGGCTTACCCTTGGCGAACCATCATGGGGCGTGAATGCTCGGGGTACTTTCCATCGGGCTCGGCACAATATCACATCAGTGGCGATATTGCCTATGCAGTCATTGCCTATTATCTAGCTACAAAAGATAAGAGCTTGCTTGCAGAATGCGGTGCAGAAATTTTAATTGAGACGGCAAGGCTTTGGATTGATATTGGCAATTACTGCGAAGGTAAATTTCACATTAACGAAGTGACAGGGCCTGACGAGTATACTTGCCTTGTCAACAATAACTACTACACAAATGCACTTGCACAATACAATTTGAACTGGGCTGTGAAAAGCGTTCAAATGTTGAAGGAAATGGGTCTTGCTGATCATGTTCTAAACAAAACAGGTGTTACAGATGCTGAACTTGCAGCATTTACATCTGCGGCTGATGCAATGAATTTGCCGTTTGATGAGAAGCTCGGGATCAATCCACAGGACGATTCGTTCTTGCAGAAAAAAATGTGGGAAGCCCATACTGTCAAAGAGGAAGAGACTCCCCTACTTTTGCATTATCACCCGATGTATTTGTATCGCCACCAAATTTGCAAACAAGCCGACACAGTTCTTGCCCATTTTATATTGGAGGATACGCAATCACTTGAGACAATCGAAAAATCATTTGCATATTATGAGCGAGTGACAACGCACGACTCGTCGCTGTCGACTTGCATTTTTAGTATCGTTGCATCAAAGCTTGGGCAAGTGGATAAAGCGTATAAATACTTTGGCGATTCTGCAAAAATGGATTTGTTTAACACGCACAAGAATACAAAAGACGGCATCCACACCGCTAACATGGGCGGAACCTATATGGCGATTGTCTACGGATTTGGCGGACTTCGGATTAAAGAAAGCGGACTAAGCCTCTGCCCTGTTTTGCCAGAAAAGTGGAATAGCTATAACTTCAGCTTTTTATATGAGGACGCAAAAATTTCTGTTAAAGTAATGCGTGACAAAACATTGGTTACGCTGTTGCATGGAACAGAAAAACAAATAACTATTAAAGGTAAATCATATGCTCTGATAAACGAAATTGAAGTGCAATAAAAAAAGCGGCTTGGCCGCTTTTTTTATTGCACTTGGGTTAATACTTCAAATGCTTTTTTAAGTTCTAAGTCGTTCTTGGTCAAATACTCCGAATAGGCAGCTCTGATTGCTTGAATAGTCTGCACGTCAATGTTTCCCGATTGGTTGAGTTTTGCCAGTTTCTGAATTTGCTTCACTGATTCTTTTGTAACGTCGTCATAAATATTGTCATCAGAACCCGCTTTGTACCCAATGTATTTGAGAACTTGTTTTAAATTTCCTACCGCAACACCTGTGTTGTCATTATTAATTTCCAAAAGTGTCTGGTCGATTGCTTTGGGGTGTGAGATCACAATATCGGGTATCACACCAATTTTATTTATTTTTTCGCCGCTTCTACGCAAATATTCCATTGTGGTAAGCTTCATGGTGTCGCCATTTTCAAGGCTTGCAAAACTTTGGATAATGCCCTTGCCAAAAGTTGTTTGCCCAATCACTGTCGCCGCTTTTGCATCTTGCATGGCTGATGTAAAGAGTTCCGCCGCTGACGCAGAGTTATGGTCAACCAAAATGGTTACATTTTTAAACGGCACCGTGGTTAGTTCCGAATTATAGACCTTTGTTTTTCCAGATTTGTCAATGGTTGAGAATATTACGCCCTTTGGAACAAACATTCTTGAGATGTCTTCAATGACATTTTTTAATCCCCCTGGGTTTCCTCTTAAATCAATCACAATGCCTGTGATTCCACTTGCTTTGAGCTTGGAAACTGCATCTGCCGTTTCTGTTGCTGTTCTTTCGCCAATTTGTGAAATGGCTATATAACCCAGTTTTTTATTTTTAGCTTCTGGAAGAAATTCACCAAGCAATCCGGACTCAACCGTCGTCATTTTTATTTCCGATTTTTCCACTTCCATTGTGATGTTCTCATCGCCACGTTTTATGACAACTTTAATTTTTCCTTCTGCCTGCGCAACGATTTGGCTAACCGTCACAGTGGCGTAGCCCGTAACTTCTGTTCCGTTTACAGAAAGAAGAACATCTCCAACTTTAATCCCTGCAACTTTTGCTGGCCCGTCGAACACTTTCTTAACAATCAAACTGCCGTCAACCGAGTTCATAAACTGAATGCCGATGCCCTTGAAATTTCCCGCCACATTATCGTATAAATTAGCATACTCGTTATGTGTAAGGTACTCGCTGAACGTGTCAAGTGGCGTTAACATGCCATGAGCCGCCGCTTCATAAAGTGCATTGATGCTCACTTCATCGCCTACATAATTTTTACTGATATAATCCATCACTTCGCCAAGATATGCTGACGCTTCTTGTACTGTTTCTGGCTTAGCTGTATTGATTGTTTTTGTTTCCCCAGCGAATGCCGCTGACTGAAATAAAAAGCTACCCGCTAACACACCCGCCATTACCATTTTTTTAAACTTCATTTTACCATTCCTGTCTAATTTAGTTATCTGGTGTAGTTTACAATATTCTCTGAATAATCAGTAGCGATTCCCGAACGCATATAGTCAACTAGATTATTAAGCAAAGCAGATGCTTCTGCTTTCGAAATATTTCTCTTTGGATTAAAATTTCCGTTATCGTCAGCTCGAATTAAACCAAGTCGTTGTGCCGCATACACCTCTTTTTTTGCCCAACTTGCAATTTGCAAGTCATCAGCAAAAGGTGTAACTGGCGTTGGGTCAAGCCCTAAAGCCTGCAAACCCAATGTGCGAACCATAATGGTCACTGCTTCTTGGTAATCAATCGGGAAATCGGAATAGAATTTTCCATCGCTCCGTCCGATTGCCAAACCATTTTTATAACCAGCCATAATGTAAGGGTACGTTACCCGATCCACCGTTACATCGGGGAACACTATTTTTTGTGCTGTTTTCGCTTTCACATTCTTAGCGGCAGGTTCAAGCGGAAGTTTAATCGCCTTTACCAGTGCGGTCACATACTGGTCACGAGTAATTGCCTGTGCGGGCTGAAAAAACTTTGGATCGCCATCTAAAATTTGAAGTGCAAATAATTTTTTAATTTCCTGTTCTGCCGCATGACCCTTTAAATAACTCACATCAGGGGCAATCAGTTGTTCAAATGTATTGTACGGCGATATGGATACATTGCCTTTGGCCGGAACTTGATAGAACATGAGCGGCTTCACAAAAATCTCATACTGCAATCCACTTAAGTTTTGCATCACTTCTTGATAGTTTCCTGCAAAGCTAATCGCTGTTGGCTCGTTCTCCGAATATTTAAGCGTTTTACTAACGGACACACTTGGTCGCACTTGGTACTGCATTTGCCACTGGTCGGTTGTCAGCGTGCAGTCAAGGCGTTGTGCTTCTGTGCTTGACCAAGTATTATTGTAGCCATAAAAGGTTCCGTTTATGTCTAGCGTTGTTTTGGGTCCACCTTCACCACCTATCGCATAAACCGCTTTTCTTGAAATATTGCCCTTATAGTATACACAACCCGGGGTCTTGTCCTCGATGATGCTCATTTCAAAATGCGAGTTTGGTGCATCCACCGTAAACTCTTGGTCACCAAGCGTAATTGTTTCTGCATATTTTGTGCTTGTGTAATCTTTAATGGTTTGGTTGCCCTCCACCCTGTAGTTCACTTTAAACGTCACATCACGTGCGATGGAAACATCTGCTGCTGTAGCTGGTGACGGGGCAACTTTGTAGGTTTCTGTGTACGTTCCGCTTGCAGCAGTCGGCTTCGCCGCTGTGCCCACCGTTAATGTTCCCTCAAAAACTGCCGGTGTTCCATTTAAAAAAATGACTTCTTTATAAACCAACGGCACGCCCTTTACTGCTTTTGAATTTGTTGCAGCCAAAATCATCTCGGTGGTTTTTGGGAGTCTTGTTCCTTGGGAGACTCCGCCAAAAAAACCTAAATCGCCCATTTTTGCAAGAGCAGGCTGCGACGAAAAAATCGCAGCAGCAAGCCCTATTGTTATAAATTGTTTAAGCTTCATTCATAATTCTCCTATCTATCTACGCGAACGATAGTACCGCTTACTGTATCCCCTGGTTTGGGTGTAGTCGTTGTCGATGGTGCAATCATAACGTTGATTAAATCACCAACTTTAACATCATTCCCTGTTACCAATTTATTTTGTCTAATAATAATTGAGTTAACCCCTGTTGAAACATTTAATATTGGATTTTTATTACTGATAATGTTCCATCTGCCTGTTTTATCCGTGTAGAACTCGGCATCTTTAATGGAGAGTGATCCGCCTGTGTTCTGATAAACTGTACCACGCACGGAATTATATTGCGGATACGGTGCTTCCACCACACGAACCGCTCGACTTCCCTCAACGACAATTGTATATACTTTATCTTTTACTGCTTCATCGCCGTAATCGATAAATTTATACATATCGGTTGGCCCATTTCCTCCAACAAAAAGCGTGTTATGATCGATTGCAAACTCACGCTGAACAGGTGTGTACGACCAGTCGTTTGTTTGGTTAAGGAGCGAGAAACTCTGCACTTTAAAGCTCTTGCCTTGGTCTACGCTTAAAATTCTGCCACGCATTACTGTTACGCCAGAAGTTGCTGGACGCTCGTCAATATCCACGATAGCTGCTTTGTCCGCACCGTTTAACGCAACGATTGCATAATCTGGTGGTAAAATCGAGTTGTGATCAACCAGTCTGCCGTATCGCCTTACGATGGTTCCTTGGTCTGTAGAAACTGCGTTTGAGTTGCCCATGATGGTAAAGTTTCCGTTTGCATCTGCACTAAGAATCGTATCTGGTGGTAAAAGTTCGTCACGACCTGTTCTAAAGGTTACTTTCTTAACTTTTTCGCCAGTAAAATTATTTTCTAGTGCAACATAAACTTCGCCGTCGGTTCTTTTCAAATATTTATTTACGTATTCAAAAGTTACACGCTGTCCATTGTTGTAAAACTCAATGTCTTTTCCAGCTAAGCTAAACTGGGAAATATTTTTGTAGTCTGTCCAGCCGTTTTTCTCCAAGTTCTGTGTGTTTTGTAAAACCAACGTATTTTGGATGGTGTCAATGTTTGCAACTTGGCCTTTTATAATGTTGGTAATAAAATGCTCGTCGCCTTCGACTGTCACTTCTTTTACGGTTTCAATGACTTCGCCCGGTGCAACAATCGCTTGGTTTACTAGAAATTTTGCCCAATCGCCAGCCACAACGCTTTGAAGCGGCACTTCTTTTCCATCTTTGGTAACAAAAATATTACTTGGGAAGTCGTACCACGAGGTAAGCTTGTCTTCGTATTCAATCAAAGCACTCGCTGTGTCACCGTCTATCGAAATGCTTTTAATTTTTCCGTATTTCATCGCATAATTGGTAGACGCACTGATGCTTGTAATGTTGTCTGTGTTATTTGGATCGAGCTTGACAAAAATAATATCGCCCGGCTCAATATCTTCTATAAAAGAATCACGTGGGTCATAATCAAAGTTTGGAAAAATCTCGTCGAGGTAGCCAACCGCATCTTCCTCGGTGTAGTATGGCTGTTTTTCAACTTTAATATCGTTTGTTAAGTAGGTTTTTGAGATTTCAACGCCGTCATTATCGAGGAAAGTCAACAAACCAAAATCTGTGTTGTTTTCAATTACGATGCCACGAAGTTCGATGTCAACGGCAGGTTCGCCCATATACGTGATGACATCCGCAATATTATTTTTCAAACGTAAATCGACCTTGCTGCCATATGGCAACGACGCAATTTTTCGTTGCTTATCGCTGATGTAAGCATAGTCTGTGCCGTAAATTCCCGCCACCATTGGGTATGTGTATGTTTTGTTTGCGGCATCTTGAATGGTAATCATACCTTTGGCTACATCTATGTTTTTCAGTTGCCCTTGAATATGTTTTGTGGCAAGCTGATTATTCACAACTTGAACATAGTATACTTGGTTGGTTGCTGGTTTTATGAGATACTCCACTTGGTCATTTTCTGCAAGCGTAAGCAACCCGCCCACATTTCCATTTTTATAAACAACTGCATCCGAAGTTCCTGTTTGTGGCGATGAATTTACATCCACAGAGTAGTTGATTACGTCAATCGCACCCGAAGACGCTCGCAAATAAAATTGTCTGCCGACGCTCGCCTCACCTGTTGAGGTGTTTTGTCCGTCTAAAACGCCACCGACTGTTGCGGTTCTTTTTTCAAGACCGTTTAGTTTAAAATAAATGCTGTCCAGATTTTTTAAAATCTGTGCCATTTCATCTCGCTTGAGTGGATCTTTTGGCTTAAAATTTGTGCCGTCACCACCCATAATTTTTGCTGAGGTTATGGCTTCAACCGCTTGAATTTTGTCCGTTGCTATTTTTTGATAGTCCTTAAATGTAAATATTTTTTGGCGTGTCTCTGCCGGATTTTTCTTAAACGCATCTTTGTCAAGCTTGACAATCGCCTGATATAACCAAGTCGCAACTTGTTCACGTGTTGCTGGTGCTCGACGCATAAAGCTCACTTTGGGATCGAGTTGCGTTTGATCTGGAATCGTTGCGTCGTCAAGTTGCTCTGTTGTGATCAATCCTTTTTGACGTGCAACCGTTAAATATCCAAGTGACCAAAGGGTTTCTGATGTTGATGGATCCTCAAGACCTGCTTCTTGTTTGTAAAGTGTTTCCGCTTGCTTGAGTGCAGCGTCTTCCTGCCCCATCACTCGCATGATAAACGCAAGAGCTACCTCGTTCGTTACTTTATCATTTGGCTTATAGGTTCCCGCATCACCCTTCACCATGTTAAGAGCACCACTACGAGTGACTGCTTCCTTTGCCCAATGGGTAGTGGGCAAGTCTGTAAAATTCAAGTTCTTAATAAGTGAAGCCGCTTCTGTTCGGCCTGTATACGTATTTTTCACTGGGTCGGTTAAAATTAATTCGTCCGTTAGTCCAAAACTCTGAATCGGCAACGCAATGACTGCCGCAAGGACAAACGCTAAAAACTTCTTCATAGGCACCTCCAAAAAAACTATCCTAAATTTCTATCGGTTTATTGACGGATTTTATTATATCATTTATTGATTTGTAATAATAGAGTAAATAATGCAAGTGCCAAAACCGATTTATCATATGCTTAGTATGCTTAAAATTTATTTTTTTATTTTTTTGGGGTACAGGCAACAAAGCGACGTATTAAAAATAAGATAGGGTATAACAGAATTGCGGAGGTAATACTATGCCAGCTTTTGGTCAGCAAAATAATATGATGATGATGTTCCTTTTACTCATGATGATGGGTGGCGGTCAAGGTGGAATGGGCGGTAAAGGCGATATGACAATGATGCTCATGCTTATGATGATGATGGGCGGCGGTCAAGGGGCTAGTTATGGAATGTTCGACGGCAAGTAAGAAGCGATAGGCACTTAAATAGCAAAAGGCTCTAAATGGGAACAATCAAATCCATTTTGAGCCTTTTTGCGATTATATATTTTTTCGTTTTCGATTTTTTTGGTTGCTGGGTTAACCATGCCCCATGTCAAGCGTTGTTTGTTGTTCAGTTCACGGCGGGCTTTCTTTGAAAGTTTTTCTCGTGGAATAAATTTTTGCATACGAACACTCCTTCTGCACATTTAAATTGTAATTTATTTTTTAATTCTAGCTTATGAAGCAAAATAAAGCAAGAGGATTTTTCTGTAAGTAGCTTTAAATTGAAAAAGGAATCGCAATGGCATTCACCAACGATTCCTTAAAGATAACTAGCGATATGGCATTCACCGTTCCCTAGCTAAAACACAACATAACAAGAGTCATTCAACCCTCTTTATATTGTATGTTATATTTCCTAAACTGTCAACGGATTATTCAATCTTTTTAATGCCAAATTTATCTTTCAATCCGATGCCACCATCATACGATTTTTCATTTATTATATCAAGCAAACTATATTGTTTTTGTTTTAATTGGCTAAATTCTCGATTGATGGGATTTGGAATCAAATCAGCCAATTGTAGACCTATGTTATTATCTGCTTTAATATAATGATTTATGGTGCCTAAATGTTTTTGAAAAATCTTGGATTGAAGGAACAATGTTCCTCTTGATAAAATAGAATAATAAAAATTAGTCAGGCGAGAATCCTCTGTTGTATTTACTGATTCTAAAATTATATTACCTTTAGCATTTGCCTTTTCTAAAAAATGGACAAAATTCTCCAATATGATTTGTAAAGTTATATACTCGCATGAATTCAAAAACTTCTCTGGGTACAAGCTCTTGGTCTGAACGTCGTTTACGCAGGCACCCATAGTTGTCAATTGGCAATTTTTCAAAATATCATATGTTTCTATCCAAAACTTATCCCTTTTTGCTTTATTCATCAAAATTTTATATTCACATTTTTCAGCTTTTCTTAAGTCGACTTCATGTAAAATTATATTTGTGTTACTAAAGATTTCTTGTTTTAGCAACTGAACTTTAGGTATTATTTCGTTTATATAAACATTTTTTTCAATTATGCATCCTGCTAAACAAAAATATTTTAATCCTGATAATGGCTTACTTTCATCCAGAAATAAATAATACTCATCCATTCATTATGTCTCCAATTCAATCCTGACCTATAAAGATATCTTAACAGCAAGTGTCGAATTTTGCAATAGTTTAGTCTCTTTACGCATTTATTATAATGATAAATAATTTTATTGACTAAATTTAAGATTAGGCTGGACTTTCATTATAAAACTGCTTATACTTTTGATATTGGGGCTTGTAATACTTTCCCATGTAAATATAAAATATTGCAGTGAATTGCAGTTTTATCAATTGCAAATACGCTACCAAAAGGAGTTTTTTTATGGAGAAGGCAAAAGTATATTTTAGTGATTTAAGAGTTGGGGGAGACACAACACTTCCTAAGAAATTAGAAAAGTTGATTCGTGCCGCTGGTATCGCAAATATAAATTTTGATAGGCAATTTGTTGCGATAAAAATACATTTTGGCGAGCCCGGAAATTTGGCTTTTTTAAGACCAAACTATGCAAAAGTGCTTGTTGATATTGTTAAAAGCTTGGGCGGCAATCCATTTTTAACAGATTGTAACACGCTTTATGTAGGCAGAAGAAAAAATGCACTCGACCACATAGACGCTGCTTATGAAAACGGATATTCTCCATTTTCTACAGGCTGCCACGTAATTATTGGCGATGGATTAAAGGGAACAGACGAAGCACTTGTGCCTGTAATTGGCGGCGAGTTTATTAAAGAAGCGAAAATCGGACAAGCGATTATGGACGCTGATGTTATTATTTCGCTTAACCATTTTAAAGGACATGAGGGGGTAGGCTTTGGTGGTGCTCTTAAAAATCTTGGCATGGGCTGTGGCTCACGTGCAGGAAAAATGGAAATGCATAACGCAGGCAAGCCAACGATTTCTAAAAAACTCTGCATTAGCTGCGGCAAATGCAAAAAGAACTGTGCTCACGCTGCCATCACAATTGATGACAAAGCAGTAATTGACACAAATAAATGTGTGGGTTGTGGCAGATGCATCGGTGCCTGTCCAACGGATGCGGTCTACAATCCAAACGAGGACGCACCGACCATGCTCGGCAAAAAAATTGCAGAATACACAAAAGCTGTCATCAGTGACCGCCCAAATTTCCACATCAATTTAGTTATTGACGTATCACCTTTCTGCGATTGCCATGCAGATAACGATGCTCCGATTGTTCCCGATGTTGGCATGTTTGCATCATTTGATCCTGTCGCACTCGATGTTGCTTGTGCTGATGCAGTAAACAAACAACCTCCAATGCCAGACAGTTTACTTGGCGAAGCAGAGCATTCTCACCACGACCACTTCACCGATGTTTTCCCAGATACAGATTGGCGAGCAACGATTGACCATTCAGTAAAACTGGGAATCGGTTCTGATGAGTATGAAATAATTGTTGTGAAGTAAAAAAATGGGGCTGAGCCAAATGGTTTTTATAAACACCGAGGCATCAGCCCTGTTTGTTAGCGGTCAGGATTGTTTTTTATTCGCTCTATGGTTTTATAATAGCGTAGCAAATCTTTTATTTTTTGATTTTGATGTAGAACTATATTGAGACAACAAAATACAATTGCAAGAGAGATAATGAACTCACTGATTGTGCAGAAAATCAAAATGCCACTACCATACCCAGTCATACTACTCTCCAAGTAAACTAAAAGTCGATTCCATGCTGTAAAAAAGATGATGTTCATCAAAATTGCAGATAATTTAACCCGCAAAAACACCTGAATCTTCTTGGTTTTTCTTGGGTCAATCTCAATCTGTTCATCAAAAATTGAAATGTTGTGTAAAAACGTAACTGACAATAGTAAAATAACTATCAAGCACAATAAAATCTGTATTCCAAATTTTAGCGGCGAAAAATCAGAAACAAATGCTACCACTATAGTTATAGATGCAGTAACAATACCTGTCACTATACTTACTATCTTATAACCATTGCCCTGTATTTCCCTTTTGGTTCTTTCCCAATCAAATTTTAGCAAGCAGGATATAGATTCAATAACTCTATTTTTTATTTTAAGTTGTTCTTCTCTAGTCTTTCCTTGTGAGCTTTCAAAATTGTCAATGAATTCCCATATATGTCCATCGCAAGAATAGTTCGAATAGTCTACAATACCAAAAGCATTAATTCTAAGTTTTATATTCGCAAGAATCTTTAGGCAATGGTTAAAATCATCTTCATTCCGGAATTGTTCCGCATAGTCTCTCATATCAATACGCCAATTCTTTCTTTCGTCGGTTATTCGTTCAAGACTGTTCTTTTTATTGGACTGGAACCAAGAAAATGCAGATAAAATTAAAGCAGCAACGACTGTTGAAGATATAAAGGCAGCAAAAATTTCAATATTCATGGTCTCTCCCCTGTTTCATATCGGCTTTTTGCCAAACCGTTTTTAAAAATTCGATCCATATGACTTTCCGAAATATTTTCGCCCCACAACCCATTGACTTGCCGTAAACCGCTTTTAACAATTTTTTCCTTGGGGCTTAATCGCCCGAGCCAACTGGCAGAAGGTTTACATTCCTCACAATTTGAAACCGTTGCGATTAGCTTATCTTCGATTCGCAATCGTTCTTCTTTCTCTTCCATTGGGATAACAACAAAGCTTAACTCATTATGTATATGCTCACTAATCTGGGCTTCTATTGTCTTTTCGAACAGTGGGTCTATCAATTCTAAATATTTTTCTTTATTGATCCTTGATGTTGTATCAAACTCCCATTTGTCTGCATAATTACTAGATTTTAGCAAACACCTACCTATGTTTTTTCTAAAAATACTGCGATTTTTGTTCTCAAGCTCAAAGTGCTGATGTATTCTTGAAGGCAGTTGATTCATACCTGTATGCGTTCCAATTCTCACTACCCTGTCTGTGGAATGCCCGTGCTCGCCCTTTTCAAACATGATATAAATTCCATTTTTAGCAATGCCGTCAAATCCAGAATGAAATGTAAACCGTTTTTGCTCCGAAAAAAAACAATGCAGTTCTGAACATTCTTTACTCATCGAGGGCACCTTCCTGTTGATTTACATAAAACTGGAGTTGCTTTCCAATCGGTAGACCTTCAAGTGGTACTGTGTAATTGTTGATATGCGAAATAACATGTTTTCGATATTTTTCACCTGCAAAAAAGATAAATTCGTCATTTTGGAGGTCGCAATTTTCTCGGAGACTGTTAACTACATTCTCTGCCCACACTTTGCATTCATGTGAATTCCTCGTATTAAGCGTTTCGTTGTATGGGTCAATTACGGTATCAATGTCAAGCAATCCATACTTAGCTGATAAAATATAAATCTTATGCGGTGCTTGTTTCTTTGCATATTCAAAAGCTTTTTTAAACAATGGACTTATGTACATCTCTGATGCCTTGCAGGGTACACTCTTCTTTTTTGCTACGCAAGATATTAATACGATTCTCATTTTCAGCCTCCACTGCAGTTGCATGAGTGAGGGTCTGACAACTTGATTTCATAAAACCAAGTTGTCAGACCCTTCATGTAGTAACTCATTTTATCAAAGAAGCTAACTGCTCTTTCGTTACCCCAACGCCTTCGGCGGAGTCCAGTCTCTTGTCACCCATCACATAACTTGGCAACGCCCACACGTTGCATTCTTCATAGGCATAGTCATTGTTCGTTGTTGGTGCATCTTTGTATTTTCCTGATTTCATCGACTTGATATAATCCTCGGCATCGAAAAATCCCCTAAACGCATTCGCAAGCTCTTCTACATTCTCGATGTTTACATTTTGCTTGAGTGCAATGTTGTACATCTTTTCATGGAACTTCCACAAGTCCACACCTTTTTCCACCGCATAGTACATGGATTGTACGCATAAATCACTATAGCGTTTCCACTGTTCTGGTCGTGGGTGTGCTTCGCAAGGAACCCATGCAATCTCAATATCTTTTAGCGGCATGAGTTCTAATAAATAGTCATGTGCTCTCAAACAATACGGACAAGCATAATCATAGAAAATCTCAAGTTTTTTCATTCGGACTAACCCCTTCTGTATTTGGATAAATTACAATCAAAGTGCCTTCTTTTACAGAAATCAAACTTCTCATTCCGATAAACTCATTGCTCACACCAAGTGCAGTATTATCATAAACCGTTGCGTCGTACAGCTCATATTTTAGTCCACGGAGATTCACACCTCTTGCGGTTCCCGAGTAGGCAAACACCGACGCATAACCTTTGTAACTATCGGGAAATTCAAGTGCACCATCGGTAATGGCTGTACAGATTTCGTTTTGACCAATCAAAAGACCCTGTGCACCGTTCTGTGCCAAAAATACAACGAGCTGAATGTTTGCAAAGCTGTGGTCGAACCTTCCACCAACGCCGCCATAAATATGAAATTTATTAAATCCTTTTTCAAGTCCAAGCCTTGCCGCCGCAAACATGTCCGTTTCATTTTTTTCTGTATTGAGCTTGATTACATTCTTGTAGTTCGGCAAAAATCCTAGCGAATCGAAATCACCAATGACAATACTGGGTTCTATCGAAAGTCGCTTAAGATATTTTAACCCACCGTCAACCGCAATGACCAAGTCATTTTCCTTTGGTGCAAATTCGTAATCGTAGAACTCGCCCGCTCCTACTAAAAAGCAAATTTTATCAACCATATTTTTAATCCTTACTTTAATATTTTATCAATCTCGTTCAGTTCGCTTTCTGTGAACGTCAAGTTGTTAAGTGCTTCTAAATTCTCTTTAATTTGTGATAATTTTCTAGCACCCAAAATTACTGAGGTAACTGGTTGTTTTCTAAGTACCCAAGCTAGTGCCATCTGGGATAAGCGTTGGTTTCTCGACTGTGCAAGCTCGTTTAGCTTGTAAGCCTTTTGAATTTTTTCTGCTGTGAGAGCACTCTCAGTTAAATAAACACTTTCACTTGCTACCCTAGAATCTGTCGGCACACCAGAAAAATATTTATCTGTCAGCAAACCTTGGGCAAGCGGCGAAAACGGAATCGCTCCAATTCCTTCTTCCTCCAAAGTTTCGAGCAAGCCATCTTCAACTGTTCGGTCAAACATGGAATATTTTGGCTGATGAATTAAGCATTTAACACCCATTGATTTTAACACATCGGATGCAACTTTTGTTTGCTCTGGCGAGTAGTTTGAAAGTCCCACATACAGTGCCTTGCCTGTTCTCACCAAGTGAGCGAGTGCGTCCATGCTTTCTTCAATTGGAGTATCTGTGTCTGGACGGTGGTGGTAGAAAATATCGAAGTACTCAAGTTTTGTACGTTTCAAGCTTTGGTCGCAAGACGACACAATAGATTTTTTCGAACCAAAATCACCATAAGGCCCTGCCCACATGCCATATCCCGCTTTTGATGACACGACGATTTCATCACGATATGATGAAAGTTCGGTTTCAAGTATTTTTCCAAAAGTTTCGTCTGCCGAACCCTTTGGTGGCCCATAATTGTTCGCAATATCAAAGTGTGTGATTCCTAAATCAAACGCACCCAATACCATTTCTTTTGCATCGGTATATGGGCTGCTCTCGCCAAAGTTATGCCATAAACCCAATGACATCG
>JAVBKL010000165.1:0-3215 GCA_031554055.1 Eubacteriales bacterium
ATTATGCTCTTAGAAATTAACCGAGATTTTGCAAAAAGGAACAGGCTCATGGTAAGGAAGCCTGCGACCCTTTGCGAAATGTTGAGTAATTTTCAGAACGAGAGCGCGGACGATTGCGTAAAAGCTTGAGCTATGGGGAAAGAATCAATTGAATGGTATAACAAAATGGAAGTAGCAT
Source organism: Eubacteriales bacterium (assembly GCA_031554055.1). Taxonomy (GTDB): domain Bacteria; phylum Bacillota; class Clostridia; order Lachnospirales; family JAVBKL01; genus JAVBKL01. The sequence continues at coordinate 179 of JAVBKL010000165.1, forward strand.
AAATAAGCCGTAATAAAATGTAGCCAAACGACACACGCACACCTTCAAATTTGGTACGAAGATAAAGCTTCTCCCTCCCCAATTAAGAGGCTAGGATGAAATTATGCAATTTGGTGGTTGGGAGAAGCTCTCGTTAGATGTCCAATGCCGCATTGTGGACAAGCTTCATGCGGCGATAATGCGGGCAATAAATTAGTTTGTAGCTAGTCGTGAAAAGGTTCACGACAATCTGCTGGGCAGCCTAAAGCTTGCGTATGACGGTAAAACAGTGTATTCGATGCAATATCCAAACAAAAGAATATAGCAGAGCTTTAAAAATCTATATTTGCATTAACTGAGGATATGATTAAAAACGGCTTTACCATCGTTGATATTGAGCAAAAAGCTGATGAAATAGGCACTGAAATTGAAGCACTTAAATCACACCTAAAATTGCATGAGCAACAGGCGAAGCCGCTTAGGCAGGACGAGCAGAAATATCTAGCACAAACCTTGACCTGACCGTATACGACGATGCTCTGGTGCGGCGGCAGGTTGAGAGTGTCAAAGTTGTGTCAGTAGAAAAAATCGTGGTGCGACTAGCTTGTGGCGTGGAAAGACTATAATAAAAAAAGCCAGTTGATGCTTGTCAATGTAGCGGCACAAGTATGTAATTGTTGTTATCATTTAGATGAAAGGCGAGACCATTTTATGTGCTATAAAGACTTGTCGAATAATCTTGCTGCACCTGCGCGCCGAGCTTTGGAAGCGAATGGCATCACAAATCTCGAACAGCTTTCGTCATATGATGAAAAAGAAATCGCCGAGTGGCATGGAATTGGCAAAAATGCTATGGAAGTTATAAACTTGGCAATAAACGAGTATAAAAGCTCGCCCAAAGCGGTGCTATAGCGATTTGTGGACGCGTTTAATCGCGCTGATGTTGAGGAATTGGCATCACTCTACCATGAAGATTCTACAAATCATCAGGTTGCAAACGAGCCTGTCATCGGCAAGACGGCCATAAAGCAGATGTTCTCTGCTGAATTTGCCGTAGCAAAAATGGTGTGCCTAGTTGAGAATATGTTTGAGGACGGCGAGTGGGCAATAATGGAATGGAAAGACCCGCTCGGCTTACGCGGTTGCGGTTTTTTTCATGTGGTTGACGGCAAAATATTGTTCCAACGTGGGTATTGGGACAAGCTGTCGTTTTTAAATCAACAGGGTTTGCCGATAGAATAAGAACGAGCAGCTGCCATACAAACAATTGGATTGGTGCACGACGCACAGAAAATCATTGGCAGGGAGACCTTCCAGCTGAAATTTCCCACCATTGACACCCAAAATCCTATTTTTCATAAGATGTCTGATAAGAAGAGTTGGATAGATAGTATGGAAGCACTAGTCGCTTTGCGTAAAACAGGAACCATTGGTAATGTTGTTGAATATTTACAAAAATCAAAGAAGCCTCGATTGTCTCCTAAAATTGAACAAATTGAAAAACATTACTAAAAACTATTAAAGCAAAAAGATGAAACACGAATAGAAAAAGAAGAACGTTTTTTTGAAAAATACCAGAAACGAAAAAACATTAAATATAGCGAGGTAATTGAACTTGTTAAATTCATTGAAGACAAAACCCCTTTCTCCACAAGTCATGGAGTGAAAGGGGCTCAGTTTGAAAATGTTCTTGTTGTTATAGGCAGAGGTTGGAATAATTACAATTTTGTCGATATGCTGGAATGGATGGGAACGGAAGTTCCCAAAGGTAGGCAAGATGCATTTATTTATTTTAGCAATGAGTCACTTTGTCGCCTAAAATTGGTTGAATTTTAATGTGTTGGTTTTGAAGATTGAGATTTAGATCAAAATATGATATAATAAATGCGAAAAGGAGTGGGACATATGGAGTATCTTCGTACGACTGTAAACAGTAATGAACTGAGCACATTATTTAATTTGCCCCAAGGCCTTAGAAATAGAGATGTAGAAGTAATTATTTTGCCTGTTGAAAACAAAACAAATGAAAAATTACTTGCTCATTCCGCCAGAGGTTCACTTAAGAAATATGCAAATACTGCATTGATCCCTGAAGAAAAAGGTGCATGGCAAAATGCAGTGGAGAAGAAATATGCGGATAGTTGATGCTAATGTAATACTCCGCTATATTCTTGAAGACAATGAAAGCCTATTCAATCAAGCGGTTGAATTCATTGAAGGACATGAAATTGATACTCCAACTGAAGTGCTTTGCGAAGTAGTGTTCGTTCTTGAGAAAGTGTATAAAGTTGAAAGGTCTGAAATTTGCGAATCGCTCACAGCTTTTATCGAGGAGACGGATTCACTAATACCCTATCAGTCTGCTATACTTCTAGCGTTAAAGTATTATTCAAATAGAAAGCTAGATTTTGTGGATTGCATACTAGCTGGTTATGCTCAATCTGAGAAAGCGGAAATTTTCACATTTGATAAAGCTTTACGAAAGTTTATTGATAGCACAGTTAATTAGGCTGAGAAAAAAGTAAGTCCATCTATTTTGTAGCAACATTCAATCTTGTCGCCAAAAAAATAAATAACAATCTTTTTTGTCCTATTGTATTCATCAAAATGGGTGCTCTGATAACGAACATCAAACACTTATCTCTCATGGATGCAAAACACACTTTAAAAATTAGGACTTGAACTAGCGACCTCAAGCCGCGCCATTTAAATGCCTAATCATCCACCAGTGAAATTGTTATATGTACAAGCTGAAGCAATATAAAAATCCTCTCTTGCACCAAACAAGAGAGGATTTTTAGCTTCTGATTTTTTGTTGATTACACTTTCCATACTTTTTTTCCATATAGATACCATGCACTCTATGCAAAATGATTTACCGTGTGCTATAATAGTTGCATATTAACCGTAATAGAAACAAATAATGCGCACAATGCAGAGAAATGGGCGGTTTCACCTGACTTTTAATCAGGGTGTCCGGGGTTCGAATCCTGGGTGGATCACCAAAATGTGTTGACAAAATAAATGTCTAGTCATTTTGTCGCACCACAATCAAGAA
>JAVBKL010000009.1:0-3780 GCA_031554055.1 Eubacteriales bacterium
GCACAGCGAAGTATAAACAAATTTTAGCAGTTTTCATGGGCTTCTTATCCATTGAATTAGTCGGAAGCATCATCATTTCAGTATTAATTTATCTCACTGGCAGCCCAATGTACTTTACATCTCTTGCTCCAATACTCATGCCAGACGGAAACTTCTTAAACCCGATGTTTAATTTGCTACAGTCCATTGAGCTTTTCGGAATCTGGTCAGTTGTTGCGGTAACGATTGGAATCAAAGTTGTTAATAATTTTAGCACAGTGAAAGCTGCGATCATTGGCGTAATTATTTTTGCAGTAGTTGTTGGCACGAGTGTGGGAGTGCAAAGCCTTAGTTCCTTTGCGTATGATAAAACTTTTGAGCAAATGCAAAGCATAAAGTAGTGGAGGGTTAACATGAAAAAAGGTGTAAAAATCATTATCGCACTGGTCGTTTGCGGTGTCATTGGCGGCGGCATTGCGTTTTCCGTGAACAATTATAATTCCAAAGCAAAGGAAACAGGCATACCAAAAAATGCATTGCCTGTTCAACTGGAAGCGGCACATATAGAAGACGTTACAACAGAAATCAATGCCAAGGGCGTTGTTGAATTGGTGGATAAAAATTTAGTTTACCCATCAACGCAAGCAAAAATTGTGGAAGTTAAATTTAAACAGGGTGACATTGTTAAAAAGGGCGACGTACTTGTTGTTTATGACGAAGAAGTAATAAAAACGTATAAAGAGCAGCTTGCAGAAGCAAGGCTACAGTTGAAATCCGCAGAACTGGGGCTTCAAAGCACGTTGCTACCTGTTGTTTCACAACTGGAAATTTCCCAAGCACAGGGTGGCGTAAAGCAAGCGGAGAATGCTGTGAAAGATATTGAAGCACAGATTGATCAGTTTGACTTAAACATTGACCAGATTGACAGCAACATCGCCATCGCTGAAGATAAACATATGACAGCAAAAACATTATTTGAACAAGGCGTGATTGCAAAAAAAGAAGTGGACACAGCGTTTGAGGCTGTTAAACAATTGAAAGATCAACGTTCGACAGTGGAGGCACAGCGAAACAAAGCATTGCTTTCCATTACAACAGCGGAAGAAAACGTTGACCAAGCAAATGAACAGCTCCGAATTATTTTGGATAAAGAAACAGACCCAATGATTGCGAATAAAGTGGAGCTTCAAAAAGTTCAAGTGGAGCAAGCGAAACTTAGAATTTCTCAAATTCAGGACAAAATTAATGAATTTAAGAAAGAAGAAATTTGTGAGTATGACGGTACAATACTTGACCTTCGTGCAAATGTCGGCGATATTGCAAGTTCTGTCAATCCGTTGATGCAGATTGCTGACACGTCCACAAAAAATTTATCAATCAAAATTAATGTACCAGAATCCGATGCAGTTGATTTGGAAATGGGACAAAAGGTTGAAATCAAGGGCAATGCACTTGGCGAAAAAACTTACCTTGGAACAGTCGGAAAAATATCGCCGATTGCAAAAGATAAGCAAATTGGCAGTTCTCTTATGACCGTACTTGAAGTCGAAATTATTCCAGAAGAAACTGCACCTGTTCGCTCAGGATATTCAGTTGAAGCCGTAATCACAACAAAGGTTTCAAAAAATGCCGTGGTTGTACCGCTGATGTCAACACTTTCTGATGAAAACGGAGCGAGTTATGTATACGTTATGATGGACAATTATAAAGTTGAAAAAAGAATGGTTGAACTTGGCGGTTATACAGGAATGTCTATTGAAGCAAAATCTGGTGTCAAAGATGGCGAAAAAATTATTGTAAATCCACAGCCACAAATTAAAGAGGGTGCCTTTGTTAAGCCTGTTGCTTCTACTAAGGAATAGGGTGAGTTTATGATAATTCAAATTGAAAACCTTGAAAAAATTTATAACATGGGAAGAATTTCAGTCAGAGCACTTCGAGAAGTAAATTTTTCGGTTGAGAAAAATGAATACGTAGCGGTCATGGGACAGTCGGGTTCTGGAAAATCCACACTCATGAATATCTTGGGTTGTTTGGACGGATTTGACAAGGGCACGTATTTGCTTGACGGCGAGGACGTTAGTTTGCTTAAAAGCAAAAAACTTGCCACCATTCGGAATAAAAAAATTGGATTTGTGTTCCAATCTTTCAATTTGTTACCAAGAATGACAGCCGAGCAAAACGTAGAACTCCCTATGGTGTATGCTGGCGTAAGTGTAAAGAGACGGCGTGAAGCGGCAATGGATGCTTTGGCAAAGGTGGGTTTGTCGGATCGAACGCATCATAAACCCAATGAATTGTCTGGTGGACAAAGACAGAGAGTTGCGATTGCAAGGGCTCTTGTCAATAACCCAGCCATCTTGCTTGCCGATGAGCCAACAGGAAACCTCGATTCACGTTCTGGCGAGGAGATCATGGAGATTTTTGAAAAGCTAAACCATGAGGGCGTAACCATCGTGATGGTCACGCATGAGCCAGATATTGCAAAGCACACAAAGCGAATCGTTACGTTTAAAGATGGCATCATCACGAGCGATGTTCCAAACCAAAACGGAGGGATTGAATGAACATATTAGAAAGTTTCTCTTCGGCGATTGCAAGCGTTTTTTCTAACAAAATGCGTTCAATCTTGACCATGCTTGGAATTATTATTGGTATCAGCTCTGTAATTATGATAACATCTATTGGACAGGGTTTTCAGACTTCGATTCAAACACAGTTTGCCCAACTTGGTATGCAGGGCTTGCAAATTTATTTGAATACACAAGAGCCTGTGACGGAGTCGGACTACTTAAAGTTCTCCGATTTAGATGTAATAAAGAGCCATCCGCTCGTGAAATATGCCGCACCGATTTGGCAAACAAGCGGAACGGTATTTCTTAAAAACCCAAAAGAAACCGAACGCTGCTACTTTAATGGAACAACGGACGAATACAGGTTTGTTCAAAATGTAGAGATTGAAGAAGGTCGGTTTTTAATGGAACAAGACAGTGCAAACAAGAGTCTTGTTGCTGTTATTGACCAAGGTTTATCAAACAAAATTTTTGGCCGACCCAATGCAATTGGAGAAAAAATCCGTGTGACGTTCTGGAGCGGAACACTTGAACTTACGATTATCGGAACAACAAAGGCGCAAGAGTATAGCGAAATATTTTCAATGCCTTCCATGATTTATGTACCGATTACAACGCTCATGCAACTTTATTCTTCGGATCATGTGGATAGCTTCTTTGCAACAGTAGACGAAACTGATAAAATGGAAGAGGTTGCAAAAGAAATTCCAAGGTTGCTCGGCATCAAACACAACAACGAAGATAAATATAGAGTGGCAAACTTATTAAAGGAAATGGATTCCATCAACAGTGTGCTCTCCAATGTAACGGCGTTTGTTGTTTTGGTTGCCGCTATTTCGCTTTTGGTAGGCGGAATCGGCGTTATGAATATTATGTTGGTTACTGTTACGGAGCGAACAAGAGAAATTGGAATCAGGAAGTCACTTGGTGCATCGGATGCCAATATTTTGTTCCAGTTCTTAGTGGAGGCCATGATTTTAACAGCCATCGGTGGTGCAATTGGAATCATTCTTGGGTACTTGGGCGGCTTCGCCATTGGAAGTGCAATTAAGATTTTGCCAGAAGTTTCCATTGCTACGGTGTTGATGACGGTACTTGTTTCCAGTTTAATCGGAATCGTTTCGGGAGTTTATCCTGCGTATAAGGCGGCAAAACTTGACCCGATTGAGGCATTAAGGTACGAATAATAAACTTAAGAGAGGTGTGAAAGCTTGAATTCTCCTATCTA
>JAVBKL010000237.1:0-3421 GCA_031554055.1 Eubacteriales bacterium
TTTGTCATTATTGCGGAGCAAAAGCGAAAAATCCAGAGAGCTGCCCGACCTGTGGCTCAAAGTATATTAAATTTTTCGGGGTCGGTACCCAAAAAGTCGAAGAAGAGATTTCAAAGGTTTTCCCGGATGCGAATGTATTGAGAATGGATATGGATACAACTTCTGGTAAATTGTCGCATGAGAAAATTCTAGGCAAGTTTAGAAGCGGAGAAGCGCAAATTTTGGTAGGAACCCAAATGATTGCCAAGGGTTTGGACTTTCCAAATGTAACTTTAGTTGGTATAATAGCAGCAGACTTGTCGTTAAACAATGGCGATTTTCGTTCGGGAGAAATAACGTTTCAGTTGCTCACGCAAGTGGCGGGTCGTGCCGGACGTGCAGACTCTGCAGGAAAAGTTTTTATCCAGACATACAATCCCGAACACTACAGCATCGTTACCGCTTGCAATAATGATTACGAGAGTTTTTATAAGCACGAAATTTCTTTGAGAAGACAAATGGTTTACCCTCCATTTTCGAAGATTTTTTCTATTTTGTTCACAGGCGAAAGTGAAAAGAAAATAATTATACTTTTGTTTAGGCTACAAGAACTGATGAAGTATTACAATCGAAAGCAGCAGTTTGAAACACTGGGGCCAGCCCCTGCGACAATTTCAAAAATTAAAAAGCAGTATCGTTGGCGGTTGGTTGTAAAATGTGTTGATGAGGAAAAACTGAAAAGCTTTGTGTTTTTTTGTTTAGATAAGATCAGAGAAAAGGAAGACCTAAACGGAATCACAATTAATGTAACTTTAAACCCCAATATGCTTGTCTAATCTTTTTTAAATGATATAATATAAATAGTAAATAATTATGCATATAAAGGAGCTTTACATATGGCAGAAACAGAATTTAATATTCAGAATTATATTTATGAAAAACAATTTCACTGTCCTGTTTGTGATCACGATTTCAAGGCTTCCATGGTACGTTTTGGAAAGTCAAGAATGGCATCAGCAGACTCAGATCTTAAGCAAAACTTTTCTCCTGTTGATCCGTTGCTGTACGAAATCGTTTTATGCCCTAAATGTGGATATGCTGAGAGCAATTCAACTTTTGAAAAAGTATTACCCGAGAAAACAGTGGAAGCAATTAAAGGCGGTTTAACCGCAAGCTTTGCAAAGAGGGAATACCCGCTAGAATTTACGCCAGCGATTGCAATTGAACGTTTCGAAGCCGCAATTGTAAGCCTTAAAGCGAAAAAAGGTAAAATTGGAAACGAAGCTTTTTTAAATTTAAAAATGGCATGGATTAGTCGAGATGCAAAAGATAGAGACGGCGAATTGCTATATTTAAAAACAGCCCTCGAGAAATTTAAGGAGGCATTCCAAACAGAGAAATTACCGATTGTTGGTATGGAAGAAGCGGCGATTTCTTATTTGATGGGTGAGCTTGAGAGAAGAACAGGCAATGAAGACGAAGCCCTACGATGGTTTGGAAAAGTTCTTACCAATAAGAATGCAGAAACAAGAATTAAAGACCGTGCGTTAGACATGAAAGAATTAATTAGAGAGCAACGTGAAGGAACAGCTTCACCACAAAAACCACAAGAAGAAAAGAAAAAGTTTAAGCTTTTTTAAATACGGAGGTAAATATATGGCACTTAGGAAATTAAGGCTTGAGGATGACCCAATTCTTAGAAAAAAATCAAGACAAGTTGTGGAAGTCAGCAATAACATTAAAACACTTTTAGAGGACATGAAAGAAACAATGGATAAGTACAACGGCGTGGGGCTTGCGGCACCACAAGTGGGCGTACTTAGGAGAGTTGTCATCATAGATGTGGGCGAAGGCGTTATCGAAATGATAAACCCAGAAATCATAGAAAAAGAAGGCACGCAATGTGACAGCGAGGGTTGCTTGTCAATTCCTGGAAAATCAGGAAAAGTTGAACGTCCAGCCTATGTAAAAGTAAAATATCGCAACAGGGATTGGGAAGAGATTGAGCTTGAGGCAAGAGAACTCTTGGCGGTTGCAGTTTGTCATGAAGTTGACCATCTTGAGGGCATTCTTTATACGGACATCGTGTTGGAAATGGATCCAGAAGAAACAGAAGAAGATGAAACAGAGCAACAATAATAGAATCATAAAGGAATGAGAACTGTGAAAGTAGTATTTATGGGAACCCCAGAATTTGCAGTGCCTTGTTTAAGAGAAGTTTGTTTGCATCACGAAGTAATTGCTGTTATTACACAGCCCGATAAACCCAAGGGGCGTGGGCATAAAATGCAACATCCACCAGTGAAAGAGTTTGCTGTGAGTCAGGGCATCACTGTGCTCCAACCAGAACGAATCAGAAATGCCGAGTTTGTAAGTGAGCTTAGAAACATTCATGCGGATGTTTTTATCGTGGTTGCTTATGGGCAAATCCTATCAAAAGAAATTTTAGACATGCCAAGGTTTGGTTGTGTCAACGTGCATGGCTCACTATTGCCAGAGTTACGTGGGGCGGCACCTATTCAATGGGCAGTTGTAAACGGTGACAAAAAAACTGGCGTTACCATTATGCACATGGATATTGGAATTGACACAGGCGATATGATTTTAAAATCAGAAATGGAAATCTCTGACGATGATACAGGTGGCAGCGTTCATGATAAAATGAGCGAGCTTGGAGCAAAAACTTTACTCGAGGCTCTGGTTCAGATTGAAAGCGGCGTGGCTGTTCGTGAGAAGCAAGATGATTCTAAATCAACCCATGCACCTTTGCTTAAAAAAGACACAGGGTTTATCAACTGGAATGAGCCTAGCGACAAAATAATTAAACTAATCAAAGGTTTAAATCCTTGGCCAACCGCATACACATTGTATAACGGCGAACAAATTAAAATTTGGAACGCCATAAAAAGCTCTGGGTTCGCAAATAAGGAATGTGGCGAAATAGTAGATTTTGTAAGTAGTGGTTTTGTTGTAAAAACGCAAGATGGTGCCATAATAGTAACCGAGATACAAGTGCAAGGTTCAAAAAGAATGAGTACGCCTGACTACTTGCGTGGTCACAGCTTGACAAAAAATACTATTTTGGGTAAATAAAAGCAACAGAAGTTCAGACTAAAAAATAAAAATACCGTAAATGTTCTAAAGGAGTTGATATGTAATGCCATTTTCATTTTTTGATCCGACATTTATCATTTTAATACCGGCAATGGCTTTAGCAATGTATGCACAATTTAAGGTGAGCAGTACTTTTAAAAAGCATAGCACCGTAGGAAATAGAAGAGGTTTAACAGGAGCAGATGTTGCAAGGCAGCTCCTAGAATCTTCTGGAATTTATGATGTTAAGGTTGAACATATAAGAGGCAATTTGACCGACCATTATGACCCACGAGCAAAAGTGATACGTCTTTCTGATGCTGTGTATGGCTCAACTTCACTTGCGGCA
>JAVBKL010000185.1:0-54604 GCA_031554055.1 Eubacteriales bacterium
AGAGGACATCGTGCAAGTCAACAGCGTTCGTGGAATGCTTGGATTTACTGGTACTTACAAAGGCAAAAGAGTGTCTGTACAAGGTAGCGGCATGGGAATGCCTTCTATTGGAATTTATTCTTATGAGTTGTTCAATTTCTATGGTGTTGAAAATATTATTCGTGTTGGCTCAGCTGGTGCCATTGACTTAGATTTAAACATTGGCGATATTGTAATCGGCATGGGTGCTTGTACAGATTCAAACTTTGTGAGCACGTTCAATTTACCGGGTGCGTATGCACCGATTGCAAAGTACGAACTCGTGGAAGCGGCGGCTAAAAACTGCCAAAGCAAAGGCATCAAACACAAAGTGGGCAATGTTTTATCGTCTGACGTATTCTATGGCGATGACGAGACGGCTCTTAAACGTTGGCAAAAAATGGGTGTGCTCGCTGTAGAAATGGAAGCAGCTGCTCTTTATATGAATGCGGCAAGAAGTGGAAAAGGTGCTCTTTGCATTTGCACAATTTCTGACACAATCTTTACAGGTCAAGTGACAACAGCAGAGCAAAGACAAAATTCCTTCACACAAATGATGGAAGTTGCTCTTGAGATTTCGATATGATAAACGAGAGAGAACTTATTGGTGAAGCATTTGAAGCACAGAAGTTTTCGTACTCGCCTTATTCACAGTTTGCAGTTGGTGCGGCTTTGTTATCAAAATCAGGAAAAGTATACAGAGGTTGCAACATCGAATCAGCGGCTTTTTCTCCAACCAACTGTGCAGAACGCACTGCTTTCTTTAAAGCGGTTTCGGAGGGCGAGCATGAGTTTTGTGCCATTGCCATTGTTGGCAACAGACACTCAGGCAGAACAGACGAGGACGATTATTGTGCACCTTGTGGCGTTTGCCGTCAAGTCATGATGGAGTTTTGTAAAAAGGACTTCAAGATTTTTCTTGCCAAGAGCTTAGACGATTACAAAAGCCTAACACTTGTTGAGCTTTTGCCTATGGGCTTTGGTCCAAAAGATTTATAATCCACAGGTATAATGCTTTTGCGAAACAACTCGCAAACGCAATATCATAAACTAATTAAAAGAAAAGAGGGTTAAAAATGAAATTTAAAAGTATTCTTTCTACAGTAATTGCAACAGCAATGATGGCAGCTATGGTTGGCTGTGGAGCACCAGTATCACAAGCACCAGCACCAACTGCACCTGCGGCAGAAGCACCAGCAACAGTAGCTCCTGCACCAGTTGCAGAGGCACCAGCTCCTGCTCCAGAAGCTCCAGCAGCAAAAGAATTCCACGTTGCAATGGTTACTGACACAGGCGGCGTAAACGACCAAAGCTTTAACCAAAGCTCATGGGAAGGCTTACAACAAGCAGAAAAAGAATATGGTGCAAAAGTTAAATTCCTTGAGTCGAAACAAGAAGCAGATTATTCATCAAACCTTGACAAACTTGCTGACGAAGGTCAAGACTTAATTTGGGGCGTTGGTTTTATGATGGGCGATGCAGTTAAAAATGCTGCACAACAAAACCCAGATAAAATGTATGCAATCGTTGACTACGCATACCCACCAGCAGATGGTGCAAACTTAATCGGCGTTGTATTTAAAGCACAAGAGCCATCTTTCGAAGTTGGATATATCGCAGCTAGAACAACTCAAACAAACAAAGTTGGTTTCGTTGGTGGCGTTAAAGGCGATATTATTGATCAATTTGAGTACGGTTACCGTGCAGGCGTTGCATACGCTGCAAAAGAACTTGGCAAAACAATTGATGTTGACGTTCAATACGCAGACAGTTTTGCTGATGATGCAAAAGGCAAAGCAATCGCAACTCAAATGTACACAAACGGCTGTGACGTTGTATTCCACGCAGCTGGTAACGTTGGAAAAGGCGTTTTCGAAGCAGCAAAAGAATTTAACAAATATGTTATCGGTGTAGACCGTGACCAAAGCGAAATGGCTCCAGAACAATGCTTAACATCAGCAATGAAACTTGTTGGTAAAGCAATGTACTTAGTGTCTAAAGACGTTATGGACGGAAAAGGTCTTGAAATCGGCGGCACAACAGTTGTTTATGGTTTAGCAGAAGGCGGCGTAGGCGTTCCAGATTCTAAACTTGTTGCTCCAGAAGTTGCTACTGCTACAAAAGCACTTGAGCCATTAATCGTTGACGGCACAATCGCTGTTCCTTTTAACGAAGAGACTTTCAACGCATATGTAGGTACTCTTAAGTAATCAACATAAATTAAGTTTTATAAGAAAAATAATAATGGGGTGTAACAAAATAATATTTTGCTACACCCCAATCTTTCACAAAATATACCATGGGGGGTTACTATGGGCGAGATTGCTGTATCGATGAAGAATATTACACGAATGTTTGGAGACTTTTGTGCTTTGAACAAAGTGAACCTTGATGTAAAAAAGGGTACAATCCATGCACTTTTAGGCGAAAATGGTGCAGGGAAATCAACACTTATGAATATTTTATACGGTCTTTTGCCAGCAACTTCTGGTGAAATCCATATTAACGGAAAACCTGTTCATATGAAAAATCCCAACGTGGCGATTTCAAATGGTATAGGAATGGTTCATCAACACTTTATGCTTGTCGAAAATTTTACGGTTACACAAAACATCATGCTAGGAAAAGAAACAACAAAGGGTTTTGGGTTTATAGACACGAAAACCGTTCGTGACAAAATCATTGAGCTTTCAAAAAAATATGAACTATCAGTTGACCCAGATGCAGTTATCGAAGACATTTCGGTAGGTATGCAGCAGAGGGTAGAAATTTTAAAAGCATTGTATCGAGGGGTAGATATTTTAATCCTTGATGAGCCAACGGCTGTTTTAACGCCGCAAGAAATAAACGAACTTATCAAAATTATGCGAAACTTAATCGCAGACAACAAAACGATCATTATCATCACACATAAACTGAAGGAAATTCAGCACTCGGCAGATTATTGCACAATAATTAGGCGAGGCGTATATATAGATACAGTCGATGTTGCGGGCATAACCGAAAACGACCTAGCCGCAAAAATGGTTGGGCGTGAAGTAAACTTGCACATAGAAAAAGGACCTGCAAACCCTGGTGAAGTTGTTTTTAATATCGAAAATTTAGTGGTGAAAGACCCAAGAGGAATTGAGCGAATTAAGAACCTTGCACTCTCTGTAAGACGGGGCGAAATTTTTGGATTGGCTGGCATTGACGGCAACGGACAGAAAGAGCTTGTCGAAGCCATCACGTCATTAAAAAATGTTGAGACAGGAACCATTAAAATCAACAACAAAGAAATTCAAAATACGAATCCAAGAACCGTGATGGAATCAGGCGTATCAACCATTCATGAGGACAGACATAAACGTGGACTTGTGCTCAGTTTTTCGGTTGCAGAAAACTCGGTCATCGAAAAATACAGAACGGCACCGTTTTCAAAAAATGGACAGCTCAATTTTAATGAGATTTTTAAATTTGCAAAAGAACAAATCAAGAAATTTGATATAAGACCAGATAACTGCGAAAGATTGCCAGCAAAAGCATTGTCTGGCGGTAACCAACAAAAAATTATTTTGGCTCGTGAGCTTGCGTCAAATCCAGATTTACTCATTGCGGTTCAGCCTACTCGTGGGCTTGACGTTGGAGCCATTGAGTATATTCACAAATGTTTGGTTGAGCAACGTGACAAGGGCAAAGCTGTTTTACTAATTTCTTTGGAACTCGACGAAGTCATGGATGTTTCTGATCGAATCGGTGTCATTTATGACGGACAGATTGTTGCGATTATTCCGCAAAATGAAGCAGACGAAAATAAACTTGGGCTTCTTATGGCTGGGGGAGGCGTAGCAAAATGAGAGACATGACGATTAATCTGCTGAAAAAAACTTGGGTTGCCGTGGCACTTTCCATACTCATGGGTATCTTAGTTGGAACAGTTATTTTGGCAGCGACAGGATACAATCCGATTGAAGCGTTTAACTCTTTAACAAACGGAATTTTTGGACGACCAAAATACATGGTGCAAGTGCTTATTAAATCGACGCCGATTATTTTGACAGGACTTAGTGTAGCGTTTGCGTTTAAAACAGGTTTGTTTAACATTGGTGCAGAAGGACAATTTATAGTTGGTGCTATCACAGCCGCACTGGTGGGTTATCATTTTCAGTTTCCTCCAGTTATCCATTTCTTTGTTGTCATCATTTGTGCTATGGTTGCATCGGGAATTTGGGGTGGAGCAGTCGGTTTCTTAAAAGCAAAATTCGGAATCCACGAAGTAATTACATCCATTATGTTAAACTGGGTGGCACTTTACTTAAACAATTACATTATAAGTCTTCCTGGATTTAAAAAACCTAAAACAGAAGCGTCTTATGAAGCACTTGCATCAAGCTGGAGTGTGGTGGCAAACACATATAAAACCTCCAAAGAGGGAAAAGATGCAATCATGCAAAACCCAACGCTTGCAGATATTTTATTAAAGACGGACTTAAACTACGGGTTCTTAATTGCAATCATTGCTGTAATCATAACTTGGTACGTTTTAAACAAGACAACAAAAGGCTTTGAGCTTCGTGCAGTTGGACAAAACAAAGATGCGGCAGAGTTTGCTGGCATTAACGTTCGTCAAAATGTGTTTCAAGCCATGGCAATCTCTGGTATGATTGCGGGACTTGCCGGAGCACTTCAAATAACTGGAACAAATCCGCACAGAATCACCGTGCTTGCGGCTCATGAAGGCTATGGATTTGATGGCATCGCAGTAGCACTTATGGCTGGCAGTAATCCGATTGGTTGTATCTTCTCGGGACTTTTCTTTGGAGCGATTAAATACGGCGGAACATCACTACAATCAGACATCGGTGCTCCATCAGAAATTATTAGTATCATCATCGGTACAATTGTATTCTTCATTGCTATGTCAACGCTTTTCCCAATTATTGCAAACAAACTCAAGAAAAAGGGGGCGGCTAAATAATGACTCAGATTTTACTTGCTATCAGCATTACTCTTATGTATTCCGCACCACTGATTCTGGCGGCACTGGGCGGCGTAATCAGCGAGCGTTCGGGTGTTGTTAACATCGGGCTTGAAGGCATGATGACGATTGGTGCTTTGGTTGCAGCGACAGTTACTTTTTATTCAGGAAACCCTTGGCTCGGCTTTTTTGCGGCGGGTATGGCGGCAGGAATGCTCGCACTTTTACACGCAGTTGCCTCTATCTCATTTAGAGCAGACCAAACGGTATCGGGTATCGCCATCAACTTCTTGGGGCTTGGTATTTCATTGTTCTTGGCTCGTTTGTTTTTTGATGGTGCGACCAACACAAAAAATGTGGAGACAAAGCTGCCAAAAATTCTTTCTTGGATGGAAGGCGACAATAGCAATATTTTCTATTCGACTTTTAACATGGACATAACGGTTCCGATTGCATTTTTACTTGCATTCTTAATGTGGGTTTTCCTTTATAAAACAAAATGGGGACTTCGTGTCCGTGCGGTTGGCGAACATCCAACTGCCGCAGATACCCTTGGCATTAATGTTTATGGTGTGCGTTATGCTTGCGTAATTGCATCTGGCGTGCTAGCGGGTTTTGGTGGTGCGGCACGTTCTATTGCAGGTGTTTCTGCATTTTCACCAACGGTTATTTCTGGTCACGGATTTATCGCACTTGCCGCTGTCATTTTTGGTAAGTGGACACCACACGGTGCAGTTTCGGCTTGTATTTTATTCGGATTTGCACAATCTCTGGTTGTATTGCTTGGCGGACAAAATGCGGTTGTTCCTTCACAAATTCTTGCGATGATTCCATATATTCTTACAATCATTGTACTGATTCTGTTTGTTGGAAGATCGGTTGCTCCAAAGGCTGACGGCTTACCTTATGAAAAAGGTTGATTCTTACAGATGTAACTAACAGATGTAAACGGGAGGCATTCTTATGCGAATGTATGATATTATTATTAAAAAGAGAAACGGTGGAGAACTGACGATTCCAGAAATTGAATACTTTGTTCAAGGCGTCACCGACGGTTCTATTCCTGATTACCAAATTTCCGCTTTTTTGATGGCGGTTTATTATAAGAAAATGACGACAGACGAAACCGTGGCACTCACGCTTGCCATGGCAAACTCGGGCGATATGGTGGACTTGTCTGCCATCAAGGGCATCAAGGTAGACAAACATTCAACCGGCGGCGTTGGCGACAAAACAACGCTCGTGATTGCACCAATCGTTGCGGCTTGTGGCGTGCCTGTTGCTAAAATGTCTGGTCGTGGTCTTGGTCACACAGGCGGCACAGTGGATAAACTTGAAGCGATTCCGAATTTACGCACAGAAATTCCTCGTGACGAGTTTTTTGAGATTGTAAATAAAAATGGTGTGTGTGTCATCGGGCAATCGGGTAACCTTGCTCCTGCTGATAAAAAATTATATGCACTTAGAGACGTAACAGCCACAGTGGATTGTATGCCACTGATTGCTTCGAGCATCATGAGCAAAAAATTGGCGGCTGGCTCTGACTGTATTTTGCTTGATGTAAAAACCGGCAACGGTGCTTTTATGAAAACACCAGAGGAAGCCACTGAACTTGCAAAAATGATGGTATCCATCGGCGTGGGTGCGGGTCGTGATACGGCGGCACTCATTACAGATATGGACAGACCGCTTGGTTTTGCAATCGGAAACTCACTTGAAATCATCGAGGCGATTGACGTACTCAAAGGCCAAGGCCCAGAGGATTTACATGAAATCTGTATCGAACTTGCAGGGCATATGTTAAAGCTTGCGGGCAAAGGCTCTCTTGAAGAATGTAGAAACATGGCAAAGCTTGTGATTAAAACAGGAAGAGCATTTGCGAAGTTCAAAGAAATGGTTGTGGCACAAGGCGGAGATGTTAGCGTTATTGAGGACACAGACAAGTTTGAAAAATCTTCGATTATACAAAAAATTGTGAGCACCCAATCAGGATATATAAGCAGCATGAACACAGAGAACTGCGGCATTGCTTCTGTAATTTTAGGCGCGGGGCGTGAAACAAAAGAGAGCCCAATTGATTTTAGTGCGGGAATTATCCTTAAAAAGAAAATTGGCGATTTTGTAAATGTTGGCGATGTGTTGGCAGAGTTTCACACAAACAAACCAGATGCCATTGAGTCGGCTACAAAGATGTTCCTAGATGCAATCACTTTTAACGACAAAGCAGCAAAATCAGTGCCGCTCATTCATGCGACCATAACAAAGTAAGAAAGGGGGGTTACCATGCGGTCTGTAAACAAAAAAACCATGCGGCAAAACATGATAATGTCGCTTGTGAATAATGAGGACTACACAAAAATAAAAGATATAGTGAAAAAGCTTGATGTTTCGGAAATGACAATACGCAGGGATTTGCAAGAACTTTCGAGCACGGGAGAAATCAGCATTGTCAACGGTGTTGTTATGAAAGAAAACACACAATATTATTTGCGTGCTGCGGCAGACGCTTTTAGAGAACAAAAACGGAAAATCGGTGAAACAGCGGCAAAACTTATTTGTGATGGTGATATTGTTGCAATCGACGCTGGTACTACCACCGAACAAATTGTGAAGAGCTTGCCACAAGATATGAACATCACCGTAATTTGTTACAATGTGAATATCCTAAACGAGCTTCTCAAAAAGAGGATTAAAAAAATCGTTTTTGCCGGCGGCGTTTATCATGAGAACACACAGATGTTTGAGGGCGAGGACGGTATCAATTTAATCAAAAAATATCGTGCAACCAAAGCGTTTATCTCGACAGCTGGTTTTACATTTAAGCTTGGGGCAACTTGTATTCATGATTTTGAAATGCACATGAAAAAAACGGTTATGTCGTTATCATATCAAAACTTCTTGGTAACGGATTCATCAAAGTATAATCGGATTACCCCTTCTTATTTTGCAGACATTGCAGAGTTCTCAGCAATCATTATTGACGAGGGAATGACCAAAGAAGCAGAAGACGGATTTAATAAACTTGGTATAAAAATATACACGGCATAAAAAAAGGGCAACCGCATGTTAACTTTGCGATTGCCTTTTTTGTTGTACTATAGCATGGATTTTCCGATGGAAAAATCTTTTAACTCTAGGTGCGTTGCAATGGTTGCCGCAATATCCGTAAAACTTTCTCTTGTGCCAAGGTTCTTGGGTAAAACGTTTTTGCCGTACAATAGCACAGGGATATATTCACGTGAGTGATCGGTTGACGGTGTGGTTGGGTCACAGCCGTGGTCTGCTGTAATGATTAAAATATCGTCTTCGCCCAGAGCGTCGATAATTTCTGGCAATCGCAAGTCGAAGTACTCAAGTGCTTTTGCGTAGCCCACTGGGTCGTTTCTGTGTCCGTACAGCATATCGAAATCAACAAGGTTTGTAAAAATCAAACTGTCAACTGGCTCGCTCTCTTTCAGTGCCGCAAGTGTTGCGTTGATTCCGTCAATATTATTTGTGGTGTGGTTGATATGCGTAACGCCCGAACGACAGAAAATATCCTCGATCTTACCAACGCCAAGTGTTGATTTTCCGTTTTCTTCGATAGCGTTTAAAACAGTTTTTGCAGTCGGTGCAATGGCATAGTCCTTGCGGTGTTCGGTTCTTTTAAAGTTTCCGCTCTCGCCGACAAATGGCCTTGCAATCACACGACCCACGCAGTCGTCGCCGACTAACATTTCTCTTGCGATTTCACAAAATTTATATAGCTCGCTGAGTGGAACAACTTCTTCATGTGCCGCTACTTGAAACACGCTGTCAGCCGAAGTGTAAATAATTGGAAAACCAGTACGCACGTGCTCGTCCCCATACTCGTTTATGATTTCTGTTCCTGATGCCACTGTGTTTGCAAGTATTTTTCTGCCGATTCTTTTTTCGTACTCGCCAATAATTTCATCGGGGAATCCGTCTGGAAAAGTCTTAAAAGGTGTATCCATGATGATGCCAGCCATTTCCCAATGTCCACAAGTGGTGTCTTTTGCAAAAGTTTTTTCGGCACAGCGGCCATAGGCTGCGGTTGGTTCTGCTTCTTTAACAAGTTTTGCGTCTTCAATATTGCCAAGACCCATTTTAAATAAATTGGGCAGGCTCATTTTTGTGGCTTCAAAAACATTTCCAAGTGTATGTGAACCAGTATCGCCAAACAAATGTGCATCGGGCAACTCGCCGATTCCTACGCTGTCTAAAACAACTAAACAAACTCTCTTCATAAATCACGCTCATATAAGATATTTACGGTTTTTAGAAGAACCGCATGAAACTCGTTTTTTAAAGATCAGCCAACTTTTTGTATTCAGAACAGATAAAACGGCTTTGGCTTTTTTCATAGGCACCCCTGACATGTTTTTCGTAAGTAGGGTAGTCCTCTTGCTTTACAGCCAGTGCATAGAGCACTTCGAAGTTTGGGTGAATATCCCAAAGCTCTTTTAAAATACATTTCAACTCATTTAAAGTATAGTCAGATTTTTCATCTTCATAACAATTATCGCAAGCGATGCGAGCAAGAAGTGCCGCTCGGCTATGCCAAGAATTAGAAATTAAAAAATCCATCAGGGTATCGTAATCGAATGGTTCACTAGCAAGTGCCGTGTTAAGCATTTTAGTAAAAGCTTCGGGCGTGTTAGCGGAGTAACTATTAATTTTTCCGATGGTACTGTCTGGGATAAAGGTTGAAACCACAGGCAATTGCATGGTGAGATATTCATAATGCTTGATTGAGTCGCAATGTAATATTACGTTTGCGTAATCTCTAAAAGGAATGATTCCCACTTGAGAAAATGCTAAATAGTTTTTCAGTTCTCTATGTGGTGCTTCCCCCAAAAAATAGAGATTGTGCAATTGGCTTGTGAGTAAATTTGGATTGCCAAAGCCTAACACCACAAAAGACTTGTCGGGATTTTGTTCTACCACTTTTTGGAAGAGTTCGGTATCAAAACGTTGAATCAGAGCACCCATATACATAATCCTAGGCTCTGGAATATTTTTTAAATCATCGGGGCAGTTAATTTCAGTTTTAAATTGAAAATCTTCATAGTTGGTTGCATTTCTTGAAAGATATAAATTGCGACAGTTTTCGTTCACAGCTTTATTTAAAAATAAAGAAGTCGAGGTTGTCATTACGGCATGGGAAATCTTTATCAGCTTATTCTCCAGTATAATATTATGCTCGTTGCCCCAGCCTGTGTATTCATAATCCCCTTGATCGTCCAAGCAATCGTATATAATTTTATATTTTCTGCCAAATAATTTTAGCTCACTGTAAAACGTTGGTGAATTGGGAACGAAAATGATTTCATGGCTACTTTGTTTGCAAATATATTCCAAAACGTGGCTTGTTGGATTGAAAATAGTTTCTTTATCCTTAGTGACAGTGAATAAGTTATAAACAGTAACATTTTCGATAATTTGAAAGTTTTTGCATATAACATCAAGAGATTGTTCCGTATTGAAATTTTCAACGGTCTCTATACATAAACAGCTTGAGACATAAAAAACTTCGTGACCCATGAGTGAAAGTGAACTCGCCAAATGATGAGGTCTTTGTAACACTTGTCCCCATGAAACGCTGGATAAAAAAATAAAGGTCTTATGCTTTATATTTTTAGTTGTATGATAAATTCTGGATAAATGACTATCTTCTTCAAAAAAAATTTCAACATCAGTCATTTCATTTTCAGAAGTTGCGAGCGATGAAGCTCTGCCGTAAAACACAGTGGCTTTAGAAACACAACCCTTGCTTGCATACAGATCACCAAGAAGCTTGTATGCCTCGGAAATATTTTCTCCCGACTTTATCACTTCATATAAAATATCTTCGGTAATTTCCACAACATCAGCTCCTTGTCGCTTTTATTATATTATATTAAAAGTTTTTAAGCAATCAAAAAATCCAAGAACACATGGATTTTCATTGACTATGTGACGGCATAAGTTTATACTAAGAGGGATAAAATTTAGCGAATGAGGAAAACAAATGGACATTATTAAAAAATTGGTGGAAGAGTTTTCACTGAAAAAAACGCAAGTTGAGAACACATTAAAATTGATTGACGAGGGAAATACAATCCCTTTTATTGCAAGGTACAGAAAAGAACTGACGGACTCGCTTGACGACCAAGTGTTAAGAGAACTTCACGAAAGGCTTTTGTACCTTAGAAATTTAGATGAACGTCGTGAACAAGTTCGTGCAACAATCATTGAATTAGAAAAAATGACAGACGAAATAGCCAAGAGTCTTGATAAGGCCGTAACACTTTCGGAAATTGAAGATATTTACAGACCGTTTAAACAAAAACGCCGCACACGTGCAACGATTGCAAAAGAGCGTGGGCTTGAGCCGCTTGCCATGACAATATGGGAGCAAGCCGTAACAGAACCAATCGCAAATTTGGCAACGCAATACATCGACAGTGAAAAAGGCGTAAATTCTGTGGAAGAAGCACTAGCTGGCGCTTCGGATATTATTGCCGAAATGATTTCTGATGAACCAAATTATAGAAGCATCATCAGAACCATCATGTGGGAAGATGCCGCGTTATCATCAGAAGGTCAAGAAGGCAAAGAATCCGTTTATGAGATGTATTATAAATTTAGCGAATCGGTTAAGAAGATTGCACCGCATAGAATTTTGGCGGTAAACCGTGGGGAAAAGGAAGAAATTTTAAAAGTGAAAGTGGAAGTGCCAGAGGACAGAATCTTAAACAAACTTGAGATGCTAATTGCAAAGCAAAATGTCCACACAAGAGATTTTATGATTGCGACAATTGCCGATGCATACAAGCGTTTAATCGCACCGAGTATGGAGCGTGAAATTAGAAGCGACTTAACTGAAAAATCCGAAGAGGGTGCCATGAAAGTGTTTGCGGCAAACCTTCGCCAACTCCTTTTGCAAGCACCGATTAAAGATAAAGTTGTGCTCGCACTTGACCCTGGTTTTAGAACAGGTTGCAAAGTTGCGGTGGTGGATGAAACGGGAAAAGTTTTGGACACTGGTGTTGTGTATGCTACACCTCCACAGAGCAAAGTGGAAGAGTCAAAAGCAAAGCTTAAACCTCTAATCTTAAAACATAAAGTAAACATGATTGCCATAGGAAACGGAACGGCTTCTCGTGAGACAGAGCAGTTTACAGCGGATATGTTAAAGGAAATCAATCAGCCAATCCATTATGTGATTGTAAACGAAGCGGGTGCTTCTGTGTATTCGGCATCAAAACTTGGGGCGGCAGAGTTTCCAGAGTTTGATGTGGCACTAAGAAGTGCGGTTTCCATCGGACGCAGACTGCAAGACCCACTTGCAGAGCTTGTTAAGATTGACCCAAAATCAATCGGTGTGGGGCAATATCAACATGACATGAACCAAAAACGTCTGGGTGAGACACTTGGTGGCGTGGTAGAAAGCTGTGTAAACAGCGTGGGTGTTGACCTGAACACGGCATCTCCGTCTTTGCTCTCATATGTGGCGGGAATCAGTGATTCAGTGGCTAAAAATATTCTCGAGTACCGTGAGGAGAACGGCAAGTTTAAAACACGCAAAGAGCTTTTAAAAGTAAAAAAACTGGGGCCAAAGGCTTTTGAACAATGTGCTGGCTTCTTGAGAATACCAGAGAGTGCACAAGTGCTCGACAACACAGGCGTTCACCCAGAGTCATATAAAGCGGCAGAAGAACTGCTTAAAATGGTAGGATTAACCTTGGACAGCGTTTCAAAACGTGAAATTCAAAACCTTGGACAAAGAATTGCAAACCAAGACGAAACAGCGCAGAAACTTGGCATAGGCGTACCCACACTCAACGATATTATTAAAGAGCTCGAAAAACCGGGACGTGATCCACGTGAAGATATGCCGGCTCAAATTTTGCGACAAGATGTTCTCTCAATGGAGGACTTGCAAGAAGGCATGATACTAAACGGCACTGTTCGGAATGTAATCGACTTTGGTGTTTTTGTGGATATTGGCGTACACCAAGATGGGCTCGTTCACATATCCCAAATTTCTGATAAGTTTATTAAGCATCCGCTTGAAGCAGTCAGCGTGGGCGATGTTGTTAAAGTCAGAGTGCTTAGTGTAGACATTACAAAAAAAAGAATTTCATTGACAATGAAAAACGCAAAATAAAAAATGTTTTGCTGTAATGCATAATGAATAAGGAGTCAGGGGTGAAGGCTTGAAATTTACGATTTTTAAGAAAACTGCATATATACTTGTTTTTTTGGTATTGAGCTGTATATCGTTTATCGTATGTGGCTTTTCGGTTGCTTGGGAACGTGAAGCAATTTTGAAACAGACAGAAATTCAGAAACTTGGAAACGTGATACGCCAAGCTTCTGACTTTTTAAGAGAACAGGCAAATTTATACGTAATCACAGGCGATATTTATTATCGTGATAATTATTTTAGGGAGCTATACGATAAAAAGAATAGCGAACTGGCGATTGAAACCATCCTTGCACTTGGCAAGCCGACAGATGGAAATGCAATTGCCGAGCAAGTAAAAGTTCTGTCTGAAGAACTTTATGAGCATGAAAATGAAATGTTTTTTGCAATGGAAAACGGCAACATTGAACGTGCTAAGCAAATGCTATTTGAGAAGAAATACGCAGATACGAAGAAACCATTTTTAAATCAGGTCGACACTTTCTTAATAAGTAGCAGTTATAATTTTGAACGAGATACTTCAAGAGCTCATCAATTGGTGATTGTTTCGCTTCCTCTATTTTTGGTGTTTTTTGTTTTGTCAATGATACTTATAGCACGAATGTTTGCACGAGATGGCTCGGATTTTAGAAAAATATCAAACCTTGTCGCAGAGTTAAAGGATTCATTAGCATATGGCGAGTTTAGCAAAACCGTTGACACAAGTATTCTCAAAACAGAATGGCAGCAGATTGCAAGTGATGTCAAAGAGATTTATAGTCTGCCAAAATCAATTTTAGTGGATAATGCACCTGTTGTATTCATGCTACTTGAAGACGGCGTTGTCATTGACTCAAACGAATATGTTAAGAAAAACTTAGACATTAAAGAAGGCGACGTGCTCGAAAATTTTGTTACGTCCAGAGAACGGTATTATGAAATTTTAAGAATACTTGAAGCAAACAACTTTGTTTATGGCGAAAAAATCGTGTACAAAAATATTCGTGGCGACAAGCAACGGTTTTCAGTAAACATTGGCAGGATAAAAGGAAGAGGTAGTGAAATCAGTGTGCTCTGGGGCTTTAACATTGAACATGATGAAAACCAAATTGAGCATTTAAAGAGAATTCAGGGCGATCTGCAAAAATTAATTGACGTACTTCCAATCGCCATGATTATCCAAGACCCAACCAACAGCGTAATTTTATATGGAAACAATACATACTTTACCATGTTTGAATGCAGCTCCTTCGAACATATTTATGGATTTTCGGAAGAGAAACTATACAGCGAAAATCAGTTAAACGGAATGAATCCGTACGAGCTTGAAAAAAATAACGTGCGAAAAATCCTTGAGTCAAACATTACGGTACAAACCGAGTTTCAGTATCATACACATCGAGGGACGATCATTGACACAAGGGTTACAT
Source organism: Eubacteriales bacterium (assembly GCA_031554055.1). Lineage (GTDB taxonomy): Bacteria > Bacillota > Clostridia > Lachnospirales > JAVBKL01 > JAVBKL01. The sequence continues at coordinate 14,576 of JAVBKL010000185.1, forward strand.
CAGCAGAAATTTTGTACAACGGACAGCGTTCTATATTAAAGGTTATTCAAGACATTACAACCGAAAAAGCACAAATTACTCTTCTTTCTTTGGCAGCGGATAAAGAACGTGAAGCAAACCAAATTAAGAGCAGATTTTTAGTCAACATGAGCCACGAAATTCGTACCCCTATGAACGCAATCATCGGCATGTCACAGCTTTCAATTTTGCGTGGCGGCGAGTCAAATGATATTGACAGCTTCCAAAAAATCAATACTTCTGCAAAAAATTTATTAACGATCATTAACGATATTTTGGATTTCTCTAAAATGGAAGCACAAAAAATGGAACTGGTTATTGATAAGTTTAACTTGGAAGAAGTTTTGTCCAATGCCGTCATGATTGCAATGGAGCGGTTGGATCAAAAACCTGTACAGATTTTAATAAAAATTGCACCAGATGTACCGTTTTTCTTAAATGGTGATAGGATTCGTCTGTGGCAGGTGTTAAAAAATCTTCTGGATAACTCGGCAAAGTACACCAATGCGGGGCGAATTACGCTGGAAGTTGAAAACGTAGCACAATCAGGAGATGAAGTCACGCTCCAGTTTGTGATTACCGATTCGGGCATGGGCATGAGCGAAGCCCAACTCGAAAAACTTTTCACGCCATTTGAGCAATTTCACAACAACGAAGTTTCTGTTAATACAGGAACAGGCCTTGGTATGTCCATCATAAAACAATTGTTGGAACTTATGGGCGGAGAACTTGTTGTTACAAGCGCAATGAACAAGGGAACAACTTCTAAAGTGAAAATAAAGTTCACAATTGCAGAAGAGGATTCAACGCTACTAAGACTTGCACGAGCAACTGAAATGCAGGGCAAACGGATTCTTGTAGTTGAGTCCGATGAAGTTAGTAATGAAATCATGTGTACGCTTATTAAACTGATGGGTGCAGAACCAATTGAGGCACTTTCTACGCTAGAAGCTCTTGAAAAAGTCAGAAATAATACACAAATAGCAGAATCAATTGGCATCGTGATTTTGGAACGTGGGTCAATTGAAAAAACTGGCATTGATATTTCAGATACGCTAAGGGCACATCTCCCTGATGCAAAATTTATTAAGATTGCGTCAGCCGCACGAAAGCTATCGGATGAAGAAGTGAAGCGACAGGGATTTAGCGAGTTAATCGAAAAACCATTTGTGCCGACCAAGTTCTATGAGAAGCTCACCAAAAGTATTACAAAGAAAGTGAAGCTTGAAAAGTGGCACGGTGAAACCTTTAAGAAAGCGAGGGTTCTGCTGTGTGAAGACAACCTGACCAACCAAGAAGTGGCACTGGGAATGCTTGAACTGCTAGATGTAGAAACAGTTGTAGCAGATAACGGACGTGATGGGTTGGAAAAACTTGAGAGTGAGCACTTTGATATTGTTCTCATGGACATTCTCATGCCTGTAATGGACGGATACGAAGCAACAAAAATAATCCGAAAAAGCAAGAAACCATATCAGAACATTCCGATTTTGGCATTGACTGCTAATGTTATGACAGAAGAAGTGTCCAAATGCCAAAAAGTTGGCATGAACAGCCATATCGCCAAGCCAATTGAGTTTGACGATTTAAAAACCAAACTAGCGATATACTTGGACTCTGAATATATTTTATCTGCTGCAGAAAAATCAATGGAGGTAACAGAAGCTGTGGTTCCAGAAGTAGTTCAATTACCAAAAATCGAAAATGCATACGGCTTTGCAATTGAAGGCGTAGATATTGCTGAGGGCGTTACAAGGTTTGTGGGAAAAGTTGATAGATACAAAAAAGCATTGCTTAGAGTTGCCAGTGACTTGGAAACCCCAATGCCTGAGTTTGACTCACCTGATTTATTAATCTTTGCTCATACGATTAAAGGCGTTGCGGGAAACATGGGCATCACAGAGCTGTATGAAACAAGCTTACACCTCGAAAAAAGCGTGAAGGCAAACGAGCCTAGTCGTGAACTGTACGACAAGTTAAAAGAGGTGAGGGCGGTATATGCCGCAAGAATCAAGACTGCATTTGAAGAGAAACATGACCTTGGGACACAAACTAAAGTTCAAAAAGAAGTTGGAACGGATTCGCTACTGAATGAATTATTGATCCAACTGAAAGAGTCGCTAGAAACATACGACCCAACTCGTTCTGATGAGATGATTTTAAAGCTGAAAGAAAAAAGTTGGGAGAAACTCGGCGAGCAAGCAATTGATGAAATTTATCAAATGACGCAGAACTATGAATTTGATGAAGCGCTTGCAAAGCTTACCGAATTAAACGTAATAAATTAATTTCTATGCGAACTTGCTTTTTGAACCGAATGCTTGTATAATATTTAACGATTAAATGACAAAGGAGAGTTAGTATGATTTATTCACACGAAGTAGAGCATATGTGTATTGTAGCAAAAGGTGCAAACCACGGTCCGGCTCCAATTCCTCAAGAAGGAAAATGGGTTCAGGCAAAAGAGGTTAAAGATATAAGCGGCTTAACGCATGGCGTGGGCTGGTGTGCACCACAACAAGGTGCTTGCAAACTTACATTAAATGTAAAAGACGGAATCATTGTGGAAGCACTTGTAGAGACACTCGGATGTTCGGGCATGACTCACTCCGCAGCAATGGCATCGGAGATTTTACCAGGAAAAACAATTCTTGAAGCACTAAACACTGACCTTGTCTGTGATGCAATCAACGTGGCAATGCGTGAGTTATTTTTGCAAATTGTATACGGCAGAACACAAACAGCATTTTCAGAGGGCGGCTTACCAGTTGGCGCTGGACTTGAGGACTTGGGCAAGGGACTTCGCAGCCAAGTGGGAACCATGTTTGGCACAATTGCAAAAGGTCCACGTTATCTTGAGCTTGCAGAGGGTTATGTGACTCGCAACGCACTAGATGCAAACGACGAAATTATCGGCTATGAATTTATTCATTTAGGAAAAATGATGGATATGATCAAAAAAGGTACAGATGCCAACGAAGCACTTAAAAAAGCTACAAGCACTTATGGCAGATTTGAAGATGCGGCTAGATACATTGATCCAAGACACGAATAAAACTGCTATCGCAAAGGAGAGAGAATAAAATGATTACATTTGAGAGTTATGAAAGAAGAATTAAGCAAGTTAACGAAGTTTTAAACAAAAACGGTATTGAATCTCTTGAAGTTGCCAAAGAAATTTGCGATGGACGGGGCATCGACGTGTATGATATGGTTAAAAAAATTCAACCAATCGCATTTGAGAACGCTTGCTGGGCATATGTTGCGGGTGCGGCGATTGCAATTAAACGTGGAGCAACAAAAGCTGCTGAAGCGGCAGAAATTATCGGCGAGGGCTTACAAGCATTCTGTATTCCTGGTTCTGTTGCTGATGACAGAAACGTTGGTATTGGCCACGGAAATTTAGCGGCTATGCTTTTAAGAGAAGAAACAAGCTGTTTTGCATTTTTAGCAGGACATGAGAGTTTTGCGGCGGCAGAAGGTGCAATCGGTATTGCAAAATCTGCAAACAAAGTTAGAAAAGAGCCACTACGTGTTATCCTTAACGGACTTGGAAAAGATGCAGCACAAATAATTTCGAGAATCAATGGATTTACATATGTAAAAACTCAATTTGACTACGCAACAGGCGAAGTTAAAGTGGATAAAGAAGTTCAGTATTCAGAGGGAATTCGTGCAGAAGTTCGTTGCTATGGCGCAGACGATGTTCGTGAGGGCGTTGCCATCATGCACAGAGAAGGCGTTGATGTTTCCATCACTGGTAACTCAACTAACCCAACTCGTTTCCAACATCCTGTTGCTGGTACTTATAAAAAAGAATGTTATGAGCAAGGCAAAAAATATTTCTCGGTGGCTTCTGGCGGCGGCACTGGCCGTACACTTCACCCAGATAACATGGCAGCAGGCCCTGCTTCTTATGGCATGACAGACACGATGGGCAGAATGCACTCCGATGCACAATTTGCGGGTTCCTCTTCTGTTCCAGCTCACGTTGAAATGATGGGCTTTATTGGAATGGGCAACAACCCTATGGTTGGTGCAACAGTTGCGGTTGCGGTTGCAATTGAAGAAGCTGCAAAGTAAAAATTTAATATTCATTTTCTCGGCGGAACGAAAAAATTCGTTCCGCCGAATTTAAAAACATACGACGTAAACAAGAAGAGGGAGGCCGATGTATAGTACACTTTTGATTTCTGCGTTAGTTATTTTGTTTAGTATCATTGCAAGTAGGGCACTGGTTCGTTTTGGTGTACCCACTCTCATCATTTTCCTTATTCTAGGCATGCTCTTTGGCTCCGATGGCATAGTTGGAATTTATTTCAATGACTTTGTAATTGCCGAACATCTTTCATCTGTTGCACTTGCGTTTATCATTTTTTATGGCGGCTTTGGTACAAAAATTCAGATTGCAAAACAAGTAGTGCCGCACGCAATTCTTATGGCTTCCTTTGGTACGATTATTACAGCCGCAATCACGGGCTTTTTCTGTCAATATATTTTAAATGTTAATTTTTTATATGGTATGCTTCTGGGTACTGTTTTAAGTTCTACAGATGCCGCTTCGGTTTTTTCTATTCTGCGTTCGCAAAAACTCAATCTTAAACATGGTTTGGCTTCTTTAATTGAAATTGAAAGTGGGAGTAACGACCCTTTTGCATACACAATGACTATCATTTTAATCGCCATGATTAAAGTAAAAGATAGCCCAAACTTTGTGTATTTGTTTGCAAGCCAAATATTTTTGGGGTTACTTGTGGGCGTTGTAGTTGCTTGCACCATTGTCTTTATTCTTCGGAAAGTTCAATTGAACGAGGATGCTTTTTATTCGCTATTATTAATCGCTGTAGTATTGTTCGGATACGCAATTTGTGGTATTGTAAACGGAAATGGTTTCTTGTGCGTGTATGTAATTGGTATCATCATTGGAAACTGCCGTATCTTGCACAAAGTGAGTCTGGTGCATTTCTTTGACGCTTTTTCGTGGCTTATGCAAATTTTATTGTTCTTTATTTTGGGACTTCTTTCGTTCCCATCCAAATTGCCACAAGCAATTGTTCCAGCACTTTTGATTTCTGTTGTCATGATTCTGATAGCAAGACCAATTGCAACGTTTGGCGTATTAAGTTGGTTTAAAGTACCAATCAAAGCCCAAATATTTGTTTCGTGGGTGGGTATGCGTGGAGCGGCATCTAGCGTGTTCTCAATCATTGCGGTGTCATCGGGCATTGCCATGCCATATGATATTTTCCACATCGTGTTTATTGTCGCCATTGTGTCGGTGCTCCTCCAAGGCTCGCTTACTTCGTGGTGTGCAAAAAAACTGGACCTTGTGGATGACTCGGATAAAAATTTGATATTTAAGACCTTCAATGACTACCATGAAGAAATTCAAAACAGGCTGATGGAGTACACCATTTCTAAAGGCCACAAATGGGCGAACAAAATGATTATTGATGCCAACATCCCCGAAGAGTTATTGATCGTGATGATTAAGCGTAACAATACGATTGTAGTACCAAAAGGCTCGACGGAGATTTTAGAAAGAGACGTGTTAGTGATTAGCTCGGAAGATTTTTCTTCCCTTGAAAAAAAACATTTAAAGGCATCAAAAACATAAAGAGGTGAATGGCTTGTACCCACTTAAATTTAAACCGATTACAAAAAAAATGCTCTGGGGATACGAACACTGGTTGGTTAGTTTAAGACCGACTGAGATGAGCATTGTTTCAAACGGAAAGTTTGCCAATCAGAGTTTTTACGAAGTCGTAAGTTTGGACTCTCAAAAATATTTAGGCACAGAACTTTGTAAAGGCGAGACTTTTCCACTTCTCATAAAAATTATAGACGCAAGAGATAAGTTATCGGTACAAGTTCACCCGACTGATGCATACGCAAAACAAAACGAAACTGAGCAGTATGGCAAAAATGAAATCTGGTATGTGCTTGACGCACCAAAAAATGCCGAACTGATGATTGGAATAAAAGATGGTGTTAGTAAAGAAGAATTTTCACAAGCAGTCAAAGATGGAGACCCAAGTGAACTCATAAACAAATTGAAAGTTGAAAAAGGTTCCGTAATAAATATTCCAGCGGGGCTGTTGCATTCCATTTCTGAAAATATTAAAATTCTTGAAGTTCAGCAAAACTGTGACATAACTTATCGTGTGTTTGACTTTAACCGAGTCGATGCAAATGGGAACGCACGAACCTTGCACATAGACAAGGCACTTGATGTGATAGATTTTTCGGGTCAAATAAAAAAGCAATTGTCTTGTGGAGTTGAGGTATCTAGCGAAAACTTAATCCGTATAGTCCACGCCGCAAACGTGTATTTTGCCCTTGTGGAATACAGGTTGTCAGGCGAGATCGTTGAGGTACAGAGTCCCGAACGGTTTTCAACTTTTGTTTGTGTAAGCGGAACTTGCAAATTTATTTGTGAAGATACAGTCACTGAAATTTCGGCGGGGGAATCGGTTTTTATTCCAGCTGCAATCGGTGCATATAAAATTTTTGGCGAGGCAACACTCATGAAAAGTTTTGTTCCAAACCTTGCGGAGTTTCCAGAAATTTAAATTAATCATTGGAGGCAATTACAGATGAGCGAAGAATCAGGTTTTACAATACTTGTCGTGGACGATGAGAAGAGCAACATTAATGTCTTGTCAAAGATTTTAGGAGACACATACAAGATGCTTGTCACAAAAAATGGCGAGACGGCACTTAAACTTGCACACGAAAAAACCCCTGATTTAATATTGCTTGACATCGTGATGCCAGAAATGAGCGGATTTGAAGTGTTGGTTGCATTAAAAAACTCGGAAGTCACAAGAGCCATTCCTGTTATTTTCATCACAGGGCTTGACAGTGCAAAAGACGAGGCAAAGGGATTTTTGTTGGGTGCAGTGGATTATATCACAAAGCCTTTTGATAACACAGTCGTTAAGGCTAGGGTGAGCACCCATGTTCAGATTGTGAGTATGATGCGAACAATTGAAAAACTAACCATGCTTGACCCACTGACAAATATTCCGAATAAACGCAAATTTTATGAGAAGCTAACAGCAGAATGGGAAAAAGCCACAATCAGCAAAACGCAGATTAGCTTGATTATGGTTGACATAGATTATTTCAAAAAATATAACGACACATATGGACACCCACAAGGTGATGTGCTATTAAAAGCTCTTGCGAAAATTTTGAAAGATGAAGTATCATCACAAGCGGAGCAAATTGCGAGATTTGGCGGCGAAGAGTTTGTGATTTTACTAAACGGCTGTGATAGTGATACCACGTTTGCACTTGCAGAAAAATTAAGAGTTGTGGTTGGAGGCACTAAAATTCCTTTTAGTGGGGACAATTCGCTCACCAATGTAACAATTAGTGCAGGGGTTGTGATGGCACAGCCATCTGATGGTAACACAATCGAAGATTTAATTTCGAGGGTTGACATAGCACTTTATACAGCCAAAGCATCGGGAAAAAACAGGGTTTCAAAATAAGGAAAATAAAATTGCTATTGGGCAGGGGTAGAATGTATGCAAAAGAAACTCTTTAAGAGTTTGTTGATTTTTTCGTGCTTTGGAATCATTATAACAACGATAATTCTGTACGTGATTCAATCATTGGGCGTTTACGAGAGAGGACAAGAAGCCTGTGCCCCAAAGATTGACGCTGTGGAACAGCACATTTTAAGAAATGAGCAACAGATTGAAAAAATAAAAGTCATTCTTAAAGAAAACTACATAGCAAGAGCAAGGGCTTTGGCATTGATGATACAACTCAATCCATCTGTACTCGATGACCAAGTGCTCCTAAATAGTTTTCTTGAAGAACTGGAAATTGACGAGATTAACGTGACAGATGGAAATGGAATTGTAAAATGGGGTACGATACCTGAATATTTTGGATTTGATCTTGCATCAACCGAGCAGTCTCGTCCATTTATGGGTATTTTGGAAAACCCAGGTCTTGAGATTGCCCAAGACCCAACGCCTAACGGTTTAAATGGGGTGATGAGGCAATACGTTTCTGTGTCTCGCAGCGATGAAAAAGGAATTGTGCAGATCGGCTTAAATATTTGGCGATTGGAAAAAGTCATGAGCAGTTCCACAGTAGACAATTCTCTCCGCATGGCGTTTGTTGGAAACACAGGCTATATTTTTTCGATGAGCCCCTATGACAACATTGTGATTTATCATCCGAATGAACGGTTAATCGGAAAAAAATTTGAGCAACAACTTGATGATAGCGGAATAACCTCAATTGATGGAAGAAATGTTTATTACTATAAAAAAACGCTTAATGCCCAAACGGTTGTGGCGGTGATTCCTGTTTCTGAATTACAAGGGCAACGTGACTTGTATGCACTTATTTTTCTTGTGCTTATGATCATCATGTTCGCCACGCTCGTTGCGATTTTGAATAGACAAATTAAGAATATAGCGGTAAACGGCGTGCTTGAAACAATAAAGACGCTGGATGTTATCTCTGATGGAAATTTTGATGTAGTAGCCACGGTACGGACGAGTGCCGAATTTGAAAAACTTAGCGATGGAATTAATTTTATGCTTGCCAGCATCAGGCATAAAATGGAGGAAACACAAAGGCTTATCACAGAACTTGGCAAAGCAAAGGAACAAGCGGAATATGCAAACCACACAAAGAGTTCTTTCCTTGCCAACATGAGCCATGAGATTAGAACACCGATGAACGGTATCATTGGCTTTGCAGAACTGGCACTTGACGACGACTTATCACCAAGAACACGTAGCTACTTTGAAAAAATAAAAATTAGTGCGACAGGTCTTTTGGCAATCATAAACAGCATTTTGGATTTATCCAAGGTTGAAGCGGGAAAAATGAGCCTTGAACTCATACCGTTTAACATTCATGAAATTTTTAAAGTTTGTGAAACCATAAGCCAGCCGAAGGCACAGGAGAAAGGATTGTCACTGTATTTTTATGCAGAACCGATCATTTCGAGATTGTTAATTGGTGACCCAACAAAGCTTCGCCAAATTTTGCTTAACATGATTTCAAACTCAATCAAGTTTACAAACAAGGGCATGATCAAACTTCTTGTCACAATCGTTAAGTCAGATGCAAGCACCATGACCTTGTTGTTTGAAGTAAAAGACAGCGGCGTCGGCATGACAGAAGGACAGCTTGAAAAAATATTTGACCCATTCACCCAAGCCGATGTCAGTACAACGAGAAAATACGGCGGAACAGGCCTTGGTCTTTCCATATCAAAAAGCATGATAGAATTGATGGGCGGAACACTTGACGTAAAAAGCGAGGTTGGCATTGGCAGTAAATTTTCTTTTGTCCTCACATTTGAACTAGGCGAGCAAATGACAGCGATTGATGAGGAAAAAAAGGCAGAGATATTTAAGGATGTTGAGAAGCCAAGATTTAATGGCGAGATTTTGGTGTGTGAGGACAACCAAATTAACCAGCAAGTGATTGAAGGCCATCTTGCAAAACTTGGGTTTGCCGTTATGATTGCTGAAAATGGCCGTGAAGGCGTAAAAATGGTCGAGGAAAAAATGGCAAACGGCGAGCAATTTGCTTTGGTTTTTATGGATATACATATGCCGATTATGGACGGACTGGAAGCCTCTCAAAAACTTAAACGGATGGGCAACAAAGCACCAGTCATTGCATTAACGGCAAACGCCATGACCAACGACAGGGACATTTATATGAACAACGGTATGGTTGATTTCTTGAGCAAACCGTTTTTGGCACAAGAACTATGGCAATGCCTACTAAGGCACTTGACCCCCATCGAGGATTATGCATACCAAGAGAAGCCAGAGGTTGAAAAATTCGGATTTGGTTTTAATGTGGATCTCATTGACGAAGAGCTTGGCATAAAGAGATGCGGCGACGAGAATATGTTTGGGCGTCTTGTGAAGGATTTCAACAAGTATAATGCAAACAAAATCAATGAGATTCGTGAAGCGTATGCGAATAATGACGTGGAGACAGCTCACAGATTGGCACATACTTTAAAGGGCGTTGCGGCGACGATTGGTGCGACAAAGCTTTCAGAATGTGCGGCAATTGTTGAAAAATTATTAAAAGAAGAACCGTTGTCAGAAATTAAAGGCGAACTTGCCGTGCTTGAAATATGTTTTAACGAGGTGCTTGACCAAATTAAAAGCAAAACGGCAGAAACCAAATCCGTGGCAAAGCAAGTAAACCAAGGTGCGTTTGATCGAATCAAGGCAATCGCGCTGCTTGAAAAACTGATTCCGCTTTTGGAATCGTGCAACATTGAATGCCAAGGGTATCTTGACGAAATAAATGACACGCTCTCTCCGATTGGCGATGAATGTGAGCGGCTCGTCGGGCAAATCGACGACTTTGAACTGGAGTCGGCACTAGAAACCGCCAAAGCTATGGTGAATAAATTATAAGCGGGGGTATTTATGTCAAGTCCATTGGTTAGTATTTTAATGCCATCTTACAATCATGCACCTTTTATTAAACAGGCAATCGAAAGTGCATTGCACCAAACGTATTCTAATATTGAACTGCTTATTTCAGACGATGGATCCACGGATAACTCTGCCCAAATCATTCAATCGTTTACCGACGAAAGGATTAAAACGCATTTTTTTGATAAAAACATTGGGCCGTTTAACAATTTAAAAGCTTGTGCAGATATGGCAAAAGGTGCGTACATCGCTTTGTTATACTCAGACGATTTTTGGGAGTTGACAAAGCTCGAAAAGCAGGTTGCATTTTTGGAAAACAATCTTGCATACAGTGCTGCATTTACATATCCCGACGTAGTTGATGTGAATGGGCGGGTGCTCATGGAAGACGAGCATGTTCTTTGTAAAATGTTTTACACGGGAGAGAGTCTAAGTTACAAAGAGTTCATGCTAAAATTGACAAGTAAAAACTTTCTTTGTGCTCCCAGTGCGTTAATTCGTATGGAGCTATGGCGGTTGTATTTCGATAAAAGTTTTATCTACAAGCAAATGCCTGATTATTATTTGTGGATGAATATAATCAAGCATGGACCTATGTTTATTGTTCCAGAAAGACTAACCAGTCATCGTGTAATCGGAACCAATATCAGCGCAAAAACTGTGGAAGGCATAGGGCGAGAAAAAAATGAACAGAGGTTGATTTTTAGAAATTTCATGCGTGATATTCCTGATGACCTCTTCCTTAACCTGTTTTGTGGTTATGAAATCAATGCAGAAACAACTTGCGACCATGAGGAATGTTTGGGGTTGAAGCTCGTTTTTTTATTGCAAAATTTAAAAGAAAAAAATCTGGTAAGCATCGGAATAGAAATTCTTTCGGAGATTGAATATAGCCAAAAAGTTTTTGATGTCTTGCAAAGATACGGAATTTCAATGAATAAACTATACGAAATAAATTCCACCTACGAATTGGTACGCCATGCAAGAGGAATTTTTGAAAAGTATGAAATGGTAATAGAGTTATTAAGGAACCCAACCAAGAAAGTTGGATTTTATGTGGACGACGCCGAGTTTTCCACACAACTTATTGGCTATTTGCTTGAACATGAACCAAGTGCCTACCAGAACCTTTTATGCTTGGTTTCAGATTTTGAAGATAACCATGGTATGTACGCCGGCAAGGCAGTGGTTTCCATGCAAGCCGCAAAAGATGTTTATAACATAAATTGTCTGGTCGTTACCTCTTATCAATTTCAAGAAGAGATTTTGCAACTTGCAGAAGACGCAGCAAATGCAGATGGTAAAATAGAAGTGGTTACATTGTTTAAAAGCTACGAAGTGGAAGCAGCATTATACGAAGTGGAATAAAAAGTGGAGGGACTGGTAACAGTCCCTTTAAATTTCTGGTTTTCTTATTCACAAAGACATCATTATTTTATGGAGAACTCAATGATGATGGGATAGGCAAGGGATTTAGTGGAACCATTAAGGTTTGAAACGGTATAATCGGTGCTAAATCGATAGTTACCAGTTGTCAGCGTTTCTGCAGAAGAGCCTAAAAAATAGTCTTGTTCCATTTGAGAGTAGGTAGAAACTGTAAACAGTTGCATGAGTGAATCAAAACTGGTAGGATTTGGTGCTATTGATTTCCATGTTCTTCCTATTTGTTTTTGCAAGGTAAAGTTATCGTTGCCATATTTAACTTCAAAGTTGGATTTGTTATGCCAAGTAAGGTATAGTCTCTTGTTCACAGAATCGTAAGATTCGTTATCAAAGACTAATGTTACCTTTCTGGAATCAAATTCTTTATTTGTAGATTGAATTAAGAGTACGCACAGTATTATGTTCATGAAAATAGAAATCGCCAAAAAAATATTTTTTTTCATATTATTCTTTCACCAAAGAACAAATCGCCTTTGTCGGACACTTCTTTGTACATTCATTGCACATGGTACACTTGGTGTAATCCACTCTTGCAAGATTATTCTCAATGTGAACGGCATCAAAGTTGCAAGCCTTCTCACAAATTTTACAGCCGATACAACCCACATCACAATTTGTCTTTGTCATTTTTCCGTTGTCACGAGAATTGCAGTTGACTTTGACTAAATTTTTATCAGGCAACAGCTCAATTAAATTCTTTGGGCAAGCGTTTATGCATTTTCCGCAAGCGGTGCAGTTCTCATTTTTGATTTTTGCAATGCCGTCAACCATTTCGATTGCATTAAAGTTACAGGCACGGTAACAACTTCCGCCGCCCAAGCAGCCATAGGTACAAGATTTTGAGCCGCCGCTTGCCAGATGCGTAATGGCCGTACAATCCATCAGCCCATCGTACTCGTAATTCGAACGTGTCTTGTCACAGGAGCCGCCGCATTTCACAAAGGCAACATGTCTTTCCTTTTCATCTGCAACAATTCCGAGCACTTCGGCAATCGCTGCCGCCACTTTCCTACCGCCAACAGGGCAACCTGTAATCTCCGCTTTCCCAGAGACAACAGCCGCCGCAAATGCATCACAGCCGGCAAATCCACAGCCGCCGCAGTTTGCACCGGGTAGCGTATCACGGACAAGTGGCAAGTTTGGATCTTCTTTGACTGCAAATTTAATACCCGCAAGCCCAAGCCCTAGCCCAAACAAAAGCCCCAGACTTCCAAGGCTTAAAACAGGAAACAAAATACTATTTAAATCCATGAAAAGCCTCTCCTTTACTTAATCAGTCCGGCAAAACCCAAAAAGGCAAGCGACATTAATCCGGCAGACAACAAAACAATCGGAAACCCACGAAACGGCATAGGAATATTGTTGCGTTCAAGTCGCTCACGAATACCCGCAAGCAAAACAATAATCAGTAAAAACCCAAGGGCAGCTGCAAAACCGTTGATGACTGCATACACAAAGTACGAGCCATAAGAAAAATCTCCTCCAGCGGCTTTTGCGGCAGTAATCATGCCGTCGATATTTGTTTTATTCAGTACCACAACACCAAGCACTGCACAGTTTGTTGTGATAAGCGGCAAATAAATTCCCAGTGCCTGATACAGCGTCGGGCTGCTTTTTTTCACAAACATCTCCACGAGCTGAACAAGTGATGCAATAATTAATATGAAAGCAATCGTGTAAAGATACTCAATGTTAAGTGGGTCAAGGATATAGTAATAAACCATAAACGTAACGGCAGACGCCAACGTTAATACAAATGTAACAGCGATTCCCATACCGGCGGCAGTCTCAACTTTTTTGGAGACACCAAGGAACGGACAGATTCCTAAAAACTTTGACATAATCAGATTGTTTACAAGTAACGCACCAACAATTACAGTAAATAGATTCATTTCTCGCCCCTCCCTTTCAAGTAATTTAAGAACGCCATTAAAAATCCTAACGTAAAGAACGCACCTGGAGGCAATACCATAATAAGTGTACGAGGAAATTCTTCGGGAAGAATCGTCATGCCTAGCAACGCACCAGAACCGATGAGTTCACGCACCGCACTGATCACGCCAAGGGCAACAGTAAATCCAAGACCCATGGCAACGCCGTCTGCAAGTGACAACACTGGATTGTTTTTAGAAGCAAAGGCTTCTGCACGAGCGAGAATCAAACAGTTTACCACGATCAGCGGAATAAAAATACCAAGTGATGCATTAAGCTGTGGCAAAAAACCTTCAAGCAAAAACTGAACGATGGTAACAAAGCTTGCGATGACAACAATGTAGCAAGGGATTCTCACTTTGTCGGGAACGATTTTTCTGATGATGGACACAACCACGTTTGAACAAGCAAGAACCGAGGTGGTCGCAAGACCCATGCCGATTCCGTTTTCGATGGAAGTGGTAACGGCTAGGGTTGGGCACATGCCAATGGCTTGGAAAAACACAGGGTTTTCTTCAAGCAGACCTTTTTTAAATATTTTGCCGAGTTCCATTTAATTGCCCCCTTCCAAGTTACCGTTAAGCAAATTGCTTTCGAAAAATTCTGTAGCAGCGTTCACGCCGGACACAACTGCTTTTGAGGTGATGGTGGACGCCGTGATTGCTTCCACTTCATTGTCCTTTGGCGAATCTTTCTTGGTCACAACAAGTTCGCCTGTTTTATTTTTAAACTGGTCAGTAAACTTAGGCAAAACGGCGAGTGAACCAAGGCCGGGCGTTTCCGTTTGTTTCACAATTTTTATTCCTTGAATCATATTATTCATATCAATCGCCACAAGCAAGTCAATGTTTCCAGAATACCCAATGGACGAACAGCCGATGACATAACCCACCACGGAGTTATCCGCACTGGATACACCTTGAAAATAACTGGTGACGCCGTTCTCTGGTGCAAACGCCGAGCCTTCGTGAAAGTCAGTTGCACTTGGCAAAAGTTCACGCATGGCAGAATTTCTTGTTTCGAGTTGTTGCCTTGCGATTGGCTCTTTTGTAATTTCGTAAACGGTGCCAAGTAAAATGGCCGCAATAACGGTTATGATGCATAGCACAATGCCGGGTTTAATTATGTCAGTCGTCATACCACTCACGCCCCCTTCTTCTTCATTACGCCAAACACACGAGGCCTTGTGTACCTATCAATTAACGGAACAGCCAAGTTCATCAGTAAGATTGAATACGAAACGCCTTCGGGATAACCACCATACACACGAATCACCACGGTTAAAATGGCACAGCCAAAACCCATGATGAGTTGTCCTCTTGGTGTAACAGGGGAGGTTGAATAGTCGGTTGCCATAAAAAATGCACCAAGCATAAGACCGCCCGCAAGCAGTTCATAAAGCGGAAAGCCCGAGAACAATCCATGCCGCCCAAGCACATAGGACAACGCCAAAACGCCGCCGATGTAAGTCACAGGGATTCTCCACGAGATGATTCCTTTATAAAGAAGATATAGTCCGCCAAGAATTAAAAGCAGTGCAGAAGTTTCACCGATACAGCCGCCGACATTTCCGATGAGGGCATGAACATAGTCCATCGGTTGTGGCACGAGCCCTTGCTCTTTTAAAATAGCAAGTGGTGTTGCAGTCGTTACGGCATCTGTTTCCATACTAAAAAAATTATTTACAGGTGCGGTGAAGCTCGCCATATCCTTGGGATACGATGCAAGAAGCATGGCACGAGCCGCTAGGGCTGGGTTTATAAAATTTTGTCCAACGCCGCCAAAAATTTGTTTCACAACAATGATGGCAAAGAAACTACCGACAATCGGCATCCAAAACGGTGCGGACGCTGGCATATTCATGGCAAGCAACAAACCTGTGACGCAAGCACTTAAATCGTCAATGGTAATGGTTCGTTTGGCGAGCACTTGAAACAGCCATTCAAAAAATACGCTAGAGCCAATACAAATCATGATGATGACGGCGGCTCTTAGCCCAAAAAAATAAGCGCCCGCAAGTGCTGCTGGTGCGAGTGCGATAAGAACGTTTTTCATAATATCATGTGTTGAATGTGAAGAACGAATATGTGGTGTCGATGTAACCATGTATTTACTCATAAAATTCCTCCTCGCCCATTACTTCTTGCGTTTTGCTAAAATTTCACGCTTGGCAGCACGAATACTTTGAGCCAAATATCTTTTTGCTGGGCATTCGTACGAACAAGAGCCGCATTCGATACAGTCAAGCCCGTTGTTTTTTATAAACTTATCTGTCTCGCCAAATAAAACATCTTGGTTGAGTTCAAGCGGCATAAGTCCCATGGGGCAAATATTTACGCACTTGCCACACCTTATGCAGTTTTCTTCTCTTGGAAGTTCGCCTGTTTCTTTGCTAAAGCATAAGAACCCACCCGAGGTTTTTATAATGGGAACATCCAGCGTATACATGGCAACACCCATCATTGGTCCGCCCGATAGCATTTTGTACGGCTCACTTTTAAAACCGCCAATCGAATCCACAAGTTCATGATAACTCATGCCGATTCTGACTTCGTAGTTTCCCACGTTTTTAATGGCATCGCCAGAAACCGTCACAACTTTTCGCATGATGGGAAGCCCCTTGCACACAGCACGTTGGATGGCAACCACCGTGTCAACATTATCTACAATGCAGCCAATGTCTGCGGGCAGTCCGCCGCTTAATACTTCTCGCCCTGTGCAAGCAAAAATCAATTGTTTTTCTGCTCCTTGCGGATATTTTGGCTTGAGTGGAACGACTTGTATTCGGTCAAATCCTTTTACCGCTTCTTCTAGTTTTTTTATGGCAGCCATTTTATTTGTTTCAATGCCGATTAAGGCTTTGGCATTTTTATGCAATTGCAAAATCACTTGTATGCCACGAATGAAATCGTCGGTTTCCTCAAGCAGAACCCTGTAGTCCGTTGTCAGATACGGCTCGCATTCGGCACCGTTGACAATGATTGTGTCAATTTTTTTATCAGGTGGGGGATTAAGCTTAATGTGCGTGGGAAAACCTGCACCGCCAAGACCAACCACGCCGCCTTCTTTTATAAGGGTCAAAATTTCTTCGTTTGATAGTTTTGTGTAGTCGTCATGCTTTAAACTTTCATGCAACTTGTCTTGCCCATCGTTTTCAATCACCACGCCAGTCGCTTTTATTCCTGATGGCGTAAGAATTTGCCTAATTTCTTTCACAACACCAGAAACGCTTGCATGCACAGGCGAACAGACAAAAGATTTTGCCTCTCCGACTTTTTGCCCCATGAAAACGGCTTGTCCGACTTCCACGCACGGCTCACAAGGTGCTCCTAGGTGCTGCACCATGGAGATAATTATTTCACTGCCAGCCTTTGGCAATATGAGTTTCTTTGGAATGTCTGCGGTAAACTCCTTGTTGTCTTTTGGGTGAATCCCTCGTTTAAATGTGAGTGCCTTCATAAATGCCTCCTATTCAGGCGATAGCAGCATTAATTATTTTCACGAGCTTCTGCTATACCTTCATATATATTATCTTTAAGCCAAGTTATTACTTCTGGATCGCTCAAACTTACGCCGTCTAAGACCTCTTTGACTTCTTTCATATCCAACTCGTATTCGTTTTCGTTGTATCTATAAATAAATTTAAAATCAATCTCAGGATTTCCGATAACCATAATTTGAATGGACGACTCAAATTCGCCAAGCGGCGGACGGTCAATGTTGTCATACTGCATACTGGCTTTAAGCTTTGTTCCCACACCAAGCTCGCTTGTTAGTTCCAAGCCGCCGCCACACATTTCACAGGTTTGTTCAAGCATGGGGATACCGAGCCCCACTTTTCTTGTTGTTCTTGACGTAGTAAATGGGTCACGGATGTTTGCAAGCATTTCCTCTGACATGCCACAACCATTGTCCAAAACCGAAAACGAGAATATATTATTGTTTACATCTTCAATAAGCACAACCGTAACTTCTGTAGCCTTTGCACGAACACTATTTTGTACTATATCCAAAATATGCATGGAAAATTCTTTCATCATGAGCAAAACCCCCTTGTAAAGTATGGAAAAAAGTGTAATATTATAATATCACAGTTTGTTCAAAAAAAATATACGTTTAGCGGAGGGATTCCCATGTCAATTACAAGAGAAGAAGCGTTTACCCTATTAAAGGAATTTAACGAAAGTGATGCACTTATTAAACATGGTTTGGCAGTTGAAGGTGTTATGCGTCACTTTGCAAAACTTGAAAATGAGGACGTAGAAAAATGGGGCATCGTTGGACTCCTGCACGACCTTGATTATGAAAAATATCCAGATCAGCACTGTGTTAAGGTGGTAGAAATTTTACAATCACGTGGTGTTTCAGAAGAATACATTCATGCGGTGGCTTCACACGGCTTTGGCATTTGTTGTGAAGTGGAACCGACTCATATAATGGAAAAAATATTGTATACAATCGACGAACTAACAGGACTGATCAATGCCTGTGCCATCATGCGTCCGTCAAAAAGCGTGCTGGATTTGGAATATAAATGAGTTATCAAAAAATATAAAACAGCAAGCTTTGCGGCTGGTGTCAACCGTGGTGTGATTGAAAAAGGCTGTGGTATGCTTGGCCGTGACCTACAATACATGATAGAAGAAAGTATTTTGGGTATGCGTGAAGTTGCTGTGGAGCTTGGATTAAACTAATGGTAACCAGAGCCAAAGGAGATTTTTGAGATGCAATTAAAAGAAGTAAAATATCGAGCCTCGAACAACGAGCATGATATTTTAGGTTTTATAGCAACCCCAGAACAAGATGTAAAAATCAAAGCAGTTGTCCAGATTGTGCATGGCATGGCGGAGCACAGCTATCGGTATCTTCCGTTTGTAGAGTTTTTGACAGCAAACGGTTATGTGGTGTGTGCAAACGACCATGCAGGGCATGGAAAATCTATTCACGAACTGCGTGGATACATGGGCGAGTATGACGGTTACAAGCACATGACAGAAGATGTAAACACGCTTAGACTGCTCATGATTGCAGATTATGAAGATGTACCCTATGTGATGCTCGGGCATAGCATGGGCTCGTTTTTGGCGAGGTATTTCTGTATGCTATACGGCGAGGAACTGGACGGAATCATTTATTCTGGCACAGGCGAAGCCGATGTAGAACTTGCTATACCGCTTTGCAACCTCATGATCAAAATGAAAGGTGCAAAAAGCCAAGGCAGGCTCTTTGAAAAACTACTCGGCAGTGCGAACAATAAAAGATTTAAGCCATCTCGCACAAAGTACGACTGGCTTAGTCGTGATACCGAACAGGTGGATTTATTTATCAATGACGAACTTTGTGGATTTCCTTTTACATATGGCGGCTATTTGGATTTGTTTATGCTAATAAAAGAAATAACCGAGCCGAGCTGGGCACATTCTGTGCCAAAAAATTTGCCGACGTATTTAATTTCGGGCGACCAAGACCCAATTGGAAACTTTGGTATTGGTGTAAAAGAAGTGTATGACAAGTTAAAGGACAGCAGCTGCCATAACGTTAGCATGAAACTTTTTGAAGGTGGAAGGCACGAAATGTTAAACGAGATAAACAGAGAAGAAGTTTTTTTAGATATTATTAACTGGCTTGAAAGCGTAGTGAATTAAAAAAGGGGAGGGCTTGTCCCCCCCCTTTTGATTTTATTTACTCGAATAATCATCAAAATAATCACGAATCAGAACCACAGGAGTTCCCTTGTCGCCGCTGCCACTCATTAAGTCGCAAAGACTGCCGACTAAGTCCGCAAATTTTCTAGGCGTTGTGCCTTCAGAAAAATTGTTGACGTGGCTCTTCTTCTCTTCAATCATCTTTGTAATGGCTTCTTGTTTTTCTTGTGAGCTTAAATCGCCAAACACATTTTCGGCAACAAATTTAAGTTTGATTTCGTTTGGTTGTCCGCCCAAACGCTCAGTGTATGCGGGAGAAACAACTGGATCGGCAAGTTCCCAAATGCCTACGGCTGGGTCTTTAAAAGCGCCATCGCCATAAACCAAAACTTCGGGTGCGACACCTGTAAGCTTCTCGATTTTTGCACGTACATCACAAACAAACTCGTTGCTGTTTCTTGGGAATAGCTTGAGGCTGTCGTCTTTTGATAAATTGGAACCAAGTACGCCATAGTCTGGGTTAAAGCCGCTTCCGTTTACAGACTCGCTCAAAATATCCGATAGGGTGTAAACTTTTTTGGCACCAGCTGCAAGTAGCCTTGCTTTGGTTCGATTTCTGGTATGAATTTCACCAACCAAAACGTTTGGCGTAAGCTTTAAAATATCTCGTGCATCTCGTGATAAATACACCGAGACATTATCTGATACGCCCTCGTATAGTGAAATATAATCAACCCCAGTGAATGGGTGCACATAATTATTGATAAGTTTTTTAAATTCGGCAGCCGGCATCGGGTCTTTGAGCTTGTCCTCGATTTCGTCTAGCATGGAAACGTCCATGATTGGGTTGCCCACTTCATCTTGCGGATATTGCAACAAACAAATTACTTTGCTGGCACCTAGCGCGATGCCTTTTAATATATTGATAAATCTGTTTCGGCTAAAAATGGGGAACACGAGCCCTACAGGTTCATCACCAAATTTATTTTTTACGTCAGCAGCAAGGTCGTGGATACTGGCGAAGTTCCCCTGTGATTTGGCAACGATTGCTTCGGTAACACCAATGATGTCGCTGCTCTTGAGTGTAATGTTATTTGAAACAAGTGCGTCATTAAGGGAATTTGCTACAATGTCGGCTAGCGGGTCGCCACAAGAAATAATGGGCAGTCTAATGCCATGAGCCGATACACCTATTGTTCTCATATACTCTTCACGTTCCTTTCTAGTAAACGAAAATGACAATTAAGTAACCATTATAAACCGAAAAAGTTCGCAAGTAAATATTTTTTTGAACAAGTCACGGGTATTTAAAGATTCGGAGGAAAAAAATGAAAGCGCATGAAACATTGGAATTTAATGTAATGAAACAAAAATTGGCAGAGTTATCACTTTCTGCCAACGTAAAATCAAAAATTACGGCACTCACTCCGTATAAAAATATTGAGGAAGTCCGCTACAAATTAAAAGAAACAACTGAGGCCAAACAGATTGTCCTAAGCCTAGGCAACGCACCACTTGCCATTATGAAAGACATTGACACCTACCTAGAACTGGCGGTAAAAGGCGGCATGTTATCAGCGGAGGAACTTTCTGAAGTATCGCAGTTTTTAGGAACTTGCAAAAAAATGAAAGCGTATCTCAAGCGAGCCGAGAACAATTACATTGACCTTGGCTGTCTCGGAAATTCCATAAACGATGTTTCGGTTGTGTATGACGAAATAGAAAATGCAATTGCAAACCAGAGCGTAAATGACCGAGCATCGAATACCCTTAGGGATATACGTCGGCAAATCGGAATCACGCAAGAGCGAGTGAAAGAAAAACTAAACTCCATTTTGCGTGGAAACAAAACATGGTTTGCGGATAGCTTTATTACCACAAGAAATGGACGGCTTACGCTCCCCGTAAAAAAAGAGCATCGTGCAAGAGTTTCTGGCGTGGTGGTGGATACTTCACAAACAGGGAGCACGGTTTTTATCGAACCAGAAGCCGTGGCAAAACTGCAAGACGAGTTGTTTCTCTTACAGCTTGATTGCGAAAATGAAATTAGACGAATCCTGTATCAGTTATCGGGAACCGTAGCGGAACATGAGCACATCATAAAAATGAATATCGAAGCAATGGAAACACTCGATTTTATTTTTGCCAAAGCGAAGTTAAGTATTCAAATGAAAGCTCAAGCGGTTGATGTAAGACTCGAACCAGAAATCATAATCAAAAATGGCTACCACCCACTGCTCAATCGTGACACGGCTGTGCCGCTAAATTTTTCGATTAACGAAAAAAACTTTGGTGTGATTATTACAGGGCCAAACACTGGGGGAAAAACGGTGGCACTCAAAACAGTGGGGTTACTACAGCTAATGATTCAAAGCGGACTGCACATTCCAGTTGATGCGGACAGTTTTTTTTGTATGAGAGATGCATGTTTGGTAGACATTGGCGACGGACAGAGCATTAGCGAAAATTTATCTACGTTTTCATCGCATATGACAAACATTATTAAAATTATAGACAGAGCAACACCACAGAGCATTGTGCTTCTGGATGAGCTAGGCTCGGGTACAGATCCAGCCGAGGGCATGGGGCTTGCCGTTGCTATTCTTGAGGAGCTCATGCGAAAAGGCTGTTTAATCATGGCAACTACGCATTACCCAGAAATCAAAGAATTTGCGGCAAACACCAAGGGATTTATCAACGCAAGAATGGCGTTTGACAAAGTCACGCTAAAACCTCTGTATGCTCTAGAAATCGGCGAGGCTGGCGAAAGCTGTGCGTTGTACATTGCGAAAAGTTTGGGGTTGCCCGAGCGAATTTTAAATCGAGCACATGAAGCGGCTTACAATAAAGTTTTATGGGGTGTTGAGCCAATCGAACGCAAGAAAAGCGTGATTCGAGTGGAGAAAAAGAAAGATGAGCCCACCCGAGCAGAAAAATTTAATTTGGGCGATGCCGTGCTCATTTACCCAGATCGAAAAATCGGAATCGTATATCGGGTTGCCGATGACAAAGGGAACTTGGGCGTGCAAATTAAAAAAGAAAAGCAGGACATCAATCACAAGCGGCTCAAACTTCATGTGGCCGCAAGCGAAATGTATCCTGCTGATTATGATTTTTCTATTATATTTGATACCGTCGCCAACCGAAAAGCTCGCATGAAAATGGGCAAGAGACATATCGAAGGTTTAAAAATCGAGAGTGAAGAATAACTATAGCTTAATGTTGTCAAGACCTAGACTATCCAAGTCGATGTCATCAAAATCAAGTTCGCTAAAATCAACGTCTTCCAAGTCAATATCAGTCTCATAAGACATGACGAGGTTTTCCACATCATCGGCTGGCATAGGTCGCCCGATGATGTAACCTTGCATTTCGGTACACTCAATGGATTGAAGGTATTCAAGTTGCTCGATTGTTTCAACACCTTCTGCAATTGTTTTCATGTTGAGGCTGCGAGTCATGGCAACGATTGCGGTTACGATTGCTTTGTAGTCCTCGTTTTGTGGAAGCTCTTTAATGAAGCTGCGGTCAATTTTTAGTGCAGAGATTGGAAACTTTTTGAGCAAGCTAATGGAAGAATAACCTGTTCCAAAGTCATCCAGTGCAATGGAAACGCCAACACTCACAAGCTCTTCTAAAATAGGCGAGGTGATGGAGCGTTCTTCAAACGCAAAGTTTTCATTAATATCTATTTCAATGCGTTTTGGGTCAATGCCCAAACTCTCCATGGTAGAAATCATCGTTTTTCCAAGAGCTTCATCTCTAAACTCAAGGGCGGATACGTTAACAGACATCGCAAGATCACGGATGGTCGGGTTATCGGATTCGCTCCATTTTTTTAATTGTGTGCAAGCCATTCTAAAAATCATTTCACCAATCACAGAGATAAGACCAGATTCTTCCGCCATTGGAATAAACACGGCAGGGGACAAAAGACCCATCTCGGGGTGTTGCCAACGAACGAGTGCTTCCACGCCCACAACTTTTTTTGCCTTGGTGTCAATTTTTGGCAAATAATAAAGCACAAACTGATTTTTAAGAATCGCATCACGCAAGCTGTCCTCAAGGTTTGATTGGAACGAGTGAAGCCTGTTTGAGCCACTAAACACTTGGTAATCGCTTTTCCAGTTCAGTTTAGAAATGGACATGGTAGCGTCAAGTCGTTTGTAGAGAGTTTGCTTGTTGTTTGTGTCCTCGCCAAAAATAACGATGGCAACGCTAACACAAACATCAATTTCAAGTGCAGAAACAAAATAAGGACGGCTCACAAGATCAACCAGTTTGATGCCAAAATTATCAACGTTGTTTAAGACAGAAGAATCAGTCACGATAAATGAGAACTCGTCATCTGCCACACGTCCAATGATACTGCCCTTTGGCACAAAGTTTCTAATGCGAAGGCTCATTTGCTTTAAAAGTTCATCGCAAGAATTTCTGCCGTACATTTCATTTACCATTTTAAAGCGATCTATATCCAAACTAATTAGAGCAAAAGGCTGTTTTGTGTCTCTAAAAATCTCGATTTGGTCGTCCACTCTTTGTTCAAAGTGTTCACGTTTAAAAACATTTGTAATGATGTCAAGCAATGAGTTTTGCTGCGTAGATTGTGACACCGTGATGCCTTGAGGAGCCGGTGTGATTGTAATGCAATAAGTTTGGATTTCGTCCTCATCATTTCTGTTTGAGAGAATATTTGTTTTAAGAAAAATGGCTTTTTTTTCAGGGTTACTAAGCCAAACAATACCCGAATAAAAACCTGTTTGGTCAACAATTTCCCAGACATTGGTATAAAAATCTCCGGTATGTTCAGGCGTATACAAAACAGAAATATGCTCCGCCAAAAGAGTGTCGCTTGTGTGTCCAGAAATTTTTTCTACAGCGTTGTTCGTCCAAGTAATATGCAAACTTTTATCGAGTAAGATAACGCCCTCAGATAATTGTTCAAAAAGTTTTTTTTGCAAATTCAGTTGCCTACCGCTCTGGTTGATCGAAATTTCCATTTTTAATTCTCTCCTACTCCAAACTAATATAGTCACGATTTTAGACACAAATCTATACACTTCTACTTACACCATATACACTATTAATGAATTGATTTTCTCAAATTTATGTCTAGTTGTCAAGAGAATGTGAGCGTTATAATTGTATTTGCGAAAATATTTATTTAATGCTATCTATTTTAGCCAATAACATCACTTTTTTTAGAAAGGAGGAATAGTATGGGAATGAACGAAACAGAAATTTTTAAGGAGATTGCTACAAAAACGCAGAGTGATTTAATGATGTTCTTTATTTTAATATCTGTAATCATATTGGTTGTGTTGTTGCCACTGTATAAAATGATGGTGACCGATCGCAGTAACAGACGAAAAGAAGAGCAGATCAGAAAAAATCTTGATGTCAAAAATGAAAATGATCGTCTTGAAAAGTATATCCAACGTGAAGCCCAGATTATCGGTGTAATAAAAGAAAATTCTGAGGTTATATCAGGACTAAAATTTGCACTCGAAAATTCGGGCATTACAACGACCAAAGCATTGGATAAAGTGCTAGCCAATCAGGACGAAATTTTAAAGGAACTACGTGAGACAAAACTAATCGTTGAGAGTATATAAAACAAATTTTACTCGGAGGAGGAATAAAAAATGATAGATTCAAAAAATATTAACGACTTGCACCCAACCGTTGCTCGTGCCGCTTATGAACTTATAGAACGAATGAAAAAAATTGGGTACCCTGTAGGCATATCAAGTACATACAGGGATTTTGAAAAACAAGACGCCTTATATGCACAAGGCAGAACCACCGCAGGTTCTGTTGTTACCAATGCAAAAGCGGGGTATTCCCTGCACAACTACAGGCTTGCCTTTGATATTTATAAAAATGTAAAAGGTCAGGAATGGAGCGATTCAAAGTTTTTTGAGGCAGCAGGGAAAATTGGTCAAGAAATGGGATTTAAATGGGGCGGAAGTTTCACAACCTTAGTAGACAAGCCCCATTTTGAGTATACAGGCGGGTTAACACTTGACGAGCTTAGAGTAGGTAAAACACTTGCACAAACCACAAGAATGCCGTGGGAAAAAGTGAATGTAAACCCCGAGCCAATTGAAACAACAGGAACAGAAAGAGAAAGCGAAATCATGTATCACACATTTGAAGAGTTGCCGAGTTGGGCAAAGCCGACCATAAAAAAATTATTGGACAAAGGATATTTAAAAGGCACTGGGGAAGATCTCGGTTTATCAGAGGATATGGTAAAAGGATTTGTAGTCAATGACAGAGCCGGGTTATACGATTAAAATGAACAGAAGTAACAGACCTAGGTTTTGGTTGAGCCTAGGTCTGTTTTTTTAATGATTGCTTAGTTTAAAATCGCAGTTGCATGGCTGCGAGCCTTGCCGTATAATACTTGCGGACGAACAAACTTGTTGTCGCCGGGAGGATTAATGAAAATGCCTAGGTCATACTTTATTTTGTGGTTAAAAAAAGAACCTGTTTTGGTCGTATCAGCTTTATGTGCGTTTTTTTCTATGCTCATTGTGCCGCCGTCGGTGGACTATGTGCAATACATCGATTGGAAAACACTTGTCTGCCTG
Organism: Eubacteriales bacterium; assembly: GCA_031554055.1. Classification (GTDB taxonomy): domain Bacteria; phylum Bacillota; class Clostridia; order Lachnospirales; family JAVBKL01; genus JAVBKL01. The sequence continues at coordinate 40,655 of JAVBKL010000185.1, forward strand.
TTTTGTTTGATGGTTTCGGTAAAGGGGCTGGAGCGAGAAGGGTTGCTTGGTGCGGTTTCAAAAGCGGCGTTGTCTCGCCTCAAAAGTACACGCATCCTTATGTTCTTTCTTGTGTTCGGTGCGTTTTTTGCTTCCATGTTTATGACAAACGACGTAGCTTTGATTGCACTGGTTCCGATTGCTATATCGGTGTTGTATATGTGTGGGCAAGAGCAATGGACAGCTTATGTGGTCGTCTTGCAAACGATTGCTGCCAACATTGGTTCAAGCCTAACACCAATGGGCAATCCGCAGAACCTCTATATCTTTTCGCACTACAACATGAGACTTGATGTTTTTCTGATTACGATTTTCCCTTATGTAATTGCTGGGGGAATTTGCTTGGTTGCCTGTTGCTTTTTTGTAAAGAGCAACCCGCTTGCGTCTCTTGGTGAACTCGCAAGCAAGAAACTGAACAAAAAAAGAATGGCGGTGTACGCCACTCTTTTTTTGCTATCTACTTTATCTGTGTTTGGAATAATTTCTTACCCACTGGCGGCGGTTGTTGTTACTTTGGCAGTTTTCGCCTTGGATAAAAAAATACTTTCCGAGGTTGACTTTAGTCTGTTGATTACATTTGCGGTTATTTTTATTTTTGTAGGCAATCTCTCCAATATTTCTGCTGTGAAAACCCTGTTGCAAGAATTAATTGGCAGAAATGTAACTTGGGCTTCGATTTTGTCAAGCCAGTTTATAAGCAATGTACCAGCCGCCATATTGCTCTCAAAATTTACAAGCAATGCCAACGACTTGCTCGTCGGCGTAAATATCGGTGGCATGGGAACCCTAATCGGATCTATGGCAAGCGTGATTTCCTATAAGCTCTTTGCCAATGTGTACCCCAAACAAGTTATCAGGTATTTAAAAATTTTTGCTCTTTACAATGTCGGGTTCTTATTGATGTTGATTGTTTTAAACTGGGTTTTATAGTAACTAAACTTCTCTTGATTGGTTTAGAGCTTTAATGGTGATCACAATAAACGGCCCGATAAACAAACCGAGTGGTCCAAAAACTTTTAAACCGATAAACATAGACATAAGCGTTACGAGCGGATACACACCGATTTGTGTACCAAGAACTTTTGGCTCAAGGCTTTGTCTTGTCACAATAATGGTAGCATAAATAAGCATAAGACCAATGGCTTGGCCATAATCACCCATGATGGCACTGAACAACGCCCAAGGCCAAAGCACAAAGCCGCTACCAAAAATTGGAAGTGCGTCCACGCAAGCGATGATCAACCCAACAAACAAGGCAAACTGGAATTTTATGAGGACAAGACCAGTAATACAGATGGTCGCACTGATACTCATAAGAATGAGTTGAGCACGAATGTATCCAAACAAAGCACTGATTAAACCTTTTTTAACGGTGTTAAAATTTCTAATCAGAGACGGCGGGCTTTTTTGCAAGAAGAAGTTTGCAATTGTTTGTCTATCCTTAATAAAGAAAAACATTGAAATCAAAGTAAGCAACGTATTAAGTAAAACCGCAGGAACTGTCTTTACAAAGGAAGTTGACAGGATCGCAACCGTGCTTTTTACAAAGCCAAGCACAGAATCTCTGACAGACGGCCCAATTGACTCCACGGATTCTTGTAAGCTTTCTGGGATGAGCTCAAGTACATGCGTGTAATTGCTTTTAATATTTTCGAGCGAAATATTCACTTCGGATATGTAGTAGGGAACCGATGCTACAAAAGCTGTGGCTTCTTTTACGATTCGTCCATAAATACTAGAACCCAAGCCAGCCACCAAAAATATAACGAGAATAATACAGAAAAAGCCCATGATTCCACGAGGAATTTTAAGCCGCTGATTGCCAAGTTTTACGAGCGGCTCCAAAATTACCGAAAGCAAAAAACCAATAACAAATGGAGCGACATAATGAAAAGCAAAAGTAACAAAGAAATAAACAAAAGCAATAAATGCTCCATAAACTAAGAATCTATCAATATCTTTTTTGTAGCGTCTATAAAATTCTGTCATTCGTTTTCACCCCCATTTTATATTAACACATCGTTTAGCTCTTATCAATAACATTAATACACTTTAAAAGAGCTCCTGTCACGCCCATATGCACAATGTCTGCCATTCTCATGACAAGCCCAAGTCTTGTATTTTGTAAAATATAAAAATCCATTACGCCAGAGAAATTTACAATGCCTGTAATAAAAATATCGCCTACGGGTTGCAACTGTTTTTTTAGTCCGGCACCGGGCACAATTGAGCCATAGCCTGTGGTTAAATATCCAACATGCTGCGTTTCGCCTAGGCTTGCATCGATGGCTATGACCAGAGGATTTGCATGTGTTTTATAAATTCCAGCCACCACTTCCACAATGTTTTTTGCATGAACAGGGGTCTCCAGTGTTCCATAAACAAAAGTATTCTCAAACAGTGAAATTGATTCGGATAATTTTTGTCCAACAATCGGCCCCAAACTGTCGCCAGTGGCACGATCCGTGCCGATGCACAAAATACAAACAGGAACGCCTGATTCGATTTTACCTGACAGGCACTTATAAAACGCTTCCGAAAACTCGTTTAAAGCAAACTCATTATAAGTATCAACATACGCAATATTTTTCAAACAACTCACCAATCTTCATTCCTCAAATTTGTATCCATATTATGCTATTTAACGGTTAGGTTTATACATATAGGAGCTGGGTCGTTTTATAAAATAAAATGCGGTGAATATTTGTAATGTGCGTACAGTATATGCCAAATTATGCGGACAAGCCTTGTTAAAATCATTTCAATCAGTTTTTGACTTATAACAATTTAACAAAGGAGGACTATTTTTATGGTTGAGTTTGAATTTCCTGCCAATATCAAGCAAATAGGCAGTATTGGTGATGGCGTAAGGATTTATTTAGAAGATTATGCTTGTACATATTTGCAGCAATACGCAGAAACAGGTGGCTATGAGGAGCAGATTGCCCTATTAATTGGTCGCAACATGGTAATTGACGGACAAAAAGTTTTGTTTATAAGCGGTGTAATTAAGGGAATGCACTGCGTGAAGGAAAAAGGAATCTTAACTTTTTCTGATCAGAGCATGACCTACGCTTACGAACAGATGCAACAATATTTTAGAGGGCTTGAGATTGTTGGGTGGATGCAGTCACAGCCAGGTTATGGCACGATGCTTAACACAAATTATGCAAACTATCATACCCAAACTTTTGTAAAACCCGATCAAGTTTTATTTATCGTTGACCCGATAGAAGCCGTCACACAGTTTTATCGGTTTAATCAAGAAACGGAAGAGCTTGAAGAAACAAGTGGATACTTCATTTATTATGATAAAAACAAAGGTATGCACGAATACATGATTAACAATCGATTAAGGCCAAAAAGCAAACTAGATTTAAAATCACGCAAGCCCGAAACAGCAAAAGCGGTTTCAACAGTTTCTCGTGAAGAATTTAATCTGGACGAGATGGACGACATAACCGAGGAAGAACTGAAAAAAGTTGATGCGATTCCAGTAAAAATGATTGCACCAAGAATTTCACGAACGACTCAAAACCCAGAACAAAAAAGAGTTGTGAATATGCTTGTTTCGCTTAGTGCGGTGCTTGTGGCGGTGTGCTTTGTGATGGGGGCTGGGCTGATTCAAAACGAAGGACGCATTACAAATCTTGAAGACCAAATCACAACGCTTTCAACTTCATACCGTGATGCACTGATGCAATTTAATGACGGAAAAACCGCTTCGGTTTTTGCAGCACAGACAGAAAGTGCTACGAGTCAACAAGTTTTAAGCGAACCTAGCACAACAGAAATTATTAGTGATGCAACAAAAAAAATTAGTGATAATTTAATGGCGAGGGTGCAAGTGGTGAAAGATATTACGCCAACAGCTATGCCAGTGGCAGAACCAACACCAACAGTGGTAATGACACCAGAACCAACGCAGGTACCACAACCAGTTCCACAAGTTACGCCAGAACCAAAACCGACTCCAATTGCCGAAAACATTAGCGATACAAAATTATATACGGTAGAAAATGGAGACAGTTTAATTTACATAAGCCGAAAGTTTTACGGAACCAACAGCATGATACCAACCATCATGGAACTTAATAATATCTCGAATGCAGACAGTTTGTATGCGGGGCAAAAAATAAAATTGCCTGTTAAAAAATAAATAAATATTTTTTTGTCCAATGGCTTAATGACAAATAGTGCGTTGACCAAAGTGAAAGGCATGCTATAATATGAGTAATAAACGTGAGGTGGAAGTATGGTTAATGACAAGTTTGAGCTCATTGAAATGTTAGCAGCAACACTGGCACACGAGGTGAAAAATCCGCTTACTTTATTACGCGCTAATATTGATTATATCGAACTTTGCGACACAGATAAAAGGCATATGAAAAATTATAATATAATGAAAAGCCAACTAGAAAAAACAAATTCGATACTCAATAATTTTGTGTGGTTATTGCAGAGCAGCCAATCACAGGACACAAAAGTGGATGTAACGGAAAGAGTATTTTCGGTTGTAAATGATTACAGCAATATGCCCAATTTAGAATTTAAACTAAACATTGAAGAAGGTCTGCTTACAGACGGCAATGTCAACATGATTTCGATTGTTTTTTCTAACATCATAAAGAATTCGATTGAGGCACAGGCTGGCAAAATAAAAATTGATGCATGGTCAGAAGATGGTGATATAAAAATTATTTTTCATGACGATGGTCAGGGCATTGATGAAGAAGCGAAGTTAAGTATCGAACTAGAACAGCCGTACACATCTAAAAAATACGGCAATGGAATTGGTGCTCTTATTTGTCGGAGAGCTGTCCTTGAACGTGGTGGGACTTATGAAATAAAAAATTCAGATGAAGGCGGCTGTGTGGTTTCACTTTCGTTTCCAAAAATGTAAATCGACTGCAATACTCTGCCAGAAATTTAAATCGGCAGGGTATTTTTTTATTTGAACTTTGAATTTGATATTTGCTTGACAATGCATTTCGGTTTATGATAACATCAAAGCAATTAAATATTGCACAGTTATTGGTCATAAATAATGCAAAGTTTTTGTGATAATAGGGAATTGGGTGTGAATCCCAAACAGTCCTGCTGCCGTATTAACGTAGTTTTTCTTAGTGCTCTTGCAACCACTGGGTTTTGCCCGGGAAGGTTTAGAAAAATGATGATGTTAAAGTCGGAAGACCTACCAATAATGTTGTGCCATTGCAACTCCACAGGAATGGAGACTTTGGTTAATTTAGCAAGAGCAGTCTTAAACAGACTTATTTTTGTTATACAATTCTAGCCTTAATCTTGTGATTAAGGCTTTTTTATGTTCCCAAAAGGAGAAATTAAATCCATGGACAGAATCATGTATGTGATCATTTTTGCATTTATCTTAGACTTACTCATTGGCGATCCGCAAAATCCGTTTCACCCAATCAGAATGATTGGAAACGGCATATCATTCTTTGTTTCGCTTTATAAAAAAATTAATATTAAAAATCCGTTGCCAAGATTTTGCTTTGGCGTGGTGCTATCGCTTACGATTATTTTTACTACTTATTTTGTGGCAAAAATAACCATTGATGTGTCAAGCGGCGTGCATACTTATTTGGGATTTGCGGTGGAAGTCGTTTTATGTTATTTCATCATTGCGGCAAAAGCCCTCAAAGTGGAAAGCATGAAAGTTTACAAGAGTATCGAGAATAACAACTTGGAAGAAGCGAGAAAAAATCTTTCGTACATCGTGGGTCGTGACACAGAAAATTTGAGTTTTCCACAAATTATAAAAGGAACAGTTGAGACGATTTCAGAAAACTTAAGTGATGGCGTCATCGCACCGCTGATTTTTGTTTTTGTGGGTGGTGTGCCGCTGGGTTTGGCTTACAAAGCCATCAACACGCTAGACTCCATGATTGGTTATAAAAATGAAACGTATGAGTACCTTGGCAAGTTTGCCGCAAGACTAGATGATGTTGCAAACTTTTTCCCTTCAAGAATTTCGGCGGTGTTCATGATTCTTTCGACTTTGTTTACTGGCATGGATACGAAGCAAGCAATAAAAATTTTTAGAAGAGACAGATTCAACCACAAAAGTCCAAACTCAGCTCAAACAGAGGCGGTTTGTGCTGGTGCTCTTGGATTATGTTTTGGCGGCGACAATTATTACAAAGGGGTGTTGGTTCACAAGCCAACAATCGGCGATGAAATCAATTTGCCCGACAAACGGCATATTCTGGATGCAAATAAAATGATGTATGTGACAGCGATTCTTTTGATTGGCTTTATGATGTTGATTGATGTGATTAGGGGGTACCTACATGTATGAGTATACGCATGGTGGGCGGGCGGCATTTGAAAATGAAGAGCTTCTTGACCTGTCGGCAAATATCAATCCGCTTGGGTTCCCAAGTTCTGCTAGGGCGGCAATAGAAAATGAAATTAAAAATTGTAATCGTTACCCAGATACATTTGTAACTCGTTTGAGAGACAAGATTGCTGAATTTGAAGGTGTCGGGGCAAACCAAGTGTTCTGCGGAAACGGTGCCTCTGATATAATTTTTCGGATTCCGATTGCACTGCGTTCGAAAAAAGCTTTGCTGACTGCTCCGTCTTTTTCGGATTATGAACGAGCGTTAAAATCCTACGGTGCAGAGGTCATCTACCATTATTTAAGGGAAGAAAATGGTTTTGCGATGGATGCTACAATTTTGGAAAGTATAAAAAAACAGAGTGTTGATTTGGTTTTTATTTGTAACCCGAACAATCCCACAGGCGTTGTGACGGATAGCAATTTAATAAGAGAAATTTTAACAATCTGCAAGAAGAAAAATATTTTTGTTGTAGTGGACGAGTGCTTTTTAGACTTTGTGAGTGAAAGCGAGAAGTATTCGGCAAAAACATTTCTACCAGATTGTAAGAACCTAATCATTCTCAAGGCATTTACAAAAATGTTTGCATTGCCTGCGATCAGACTTGGCTACGCACTTTGTAGCAATAAAGAAATGATAAACAAACTTTATTTTCATGGTCAGGATTGGGCAGTCTCAAACTTGGCAGAAGCCGCAGGAATTGCGGCTTTAGAAAATGCGAATGACTACATAAAAGAAACGGTTTACTCCATCAATGCTGAACGCACCTATCTAGTTTATGAACTCAAAAAACTAGGCTACAAAGTTTTTGAAAGCCAAGCGAATTTTGTTTTCTTTAAGAATAAAAGTGATTTGGATTTGCAAAAAGAGCTAGACAAAAAAGGAATCAGAATCAGAGATTGCAACAATTACGAGGGGCTTTGTGAAGGGTTTTATCGGGTAGCTGTTTCAAATATAGAGAACAACCAAAAATTTATTTTGAGGATAAAAGAATTGGAGGATTTGCATGGCTAAGAATATTATGATTCAAGGAACTTCATCGGGGGTTGGAAAGTCCATCATAACCACGGGGCTCTGTAGGGTTTTTAAACAAGATGGAATTTCTGTGGCGACCTTTAAGGCACAGAACATGTCAAACAACTCATACAAGCTTGACAACGGACTTGAGATGGCAAAATCGCAAGCAATCGCAGCATTTGCTTGTGGCATTGAACCGACGCCAGACATGAACCCAATTTTGCTCAAAATTTTAGAGTTCGGTTCAGAAGTAATCATTCGTGGAAAATCAATTGGCAGCATGAACAGTGGAGAATACAATGACTTAAAGAAAAATATTTGGAAAGAGGTTTTGGAGCCATACAATCGGTTAAGCGAACAATACGAAATGATTGTTATGGAGGGTGCCGGCAGCCCTGTGGAAATGAATTTAAAAGCAAACGATGTTGTGAACATGGGCATGGCAAAAAAAGTAAACGCACCAGTTATTTTGGTTGTTGACATTGACCGTGGAGGAGCGTTTGCCTCGGTAAAAGGTACGCTTGATTTGCTTGATTCTGACGAACGAAAATTTGTAAAAGGAATCGTCATTAATAAATGCAGAGGGCGAAAAGAATCTTTTCACGATGTGAAAGACACAATGGAACAAATTGTTGGGGTGCCTGTGGTGGGGCTTGTGCCATATTCCGCAATAGACATTGAGGACGAGGACGACTTGATTGACGCACAAGTGGGCGTGAAAACCGCTAAAAATCTGGAACATATGAATGTGCAGTTTGATTTGCTTGCTGATGTTTTAAGAAAAAACATGGATTTTGATAAGATTTATAAAATAATAGAAATGGGGGTTTAGTCATGAATATTAAAAAACTAACACTAACTGCTCTTTTTATCGCAATATCTTTTATTGGTTCGAACATCAAAATTTTTGGTACGATTGCGTTTGATTCTTTGCCGGCGTTTTTGGGTGCATTGCTCATTGGCCCTTGGTATGGTGCGGCAATCGGTTTTATCGGACACTTTTTTACTTCCATGTTATCAGGGTTTCCATTTGGAATTTTGGTGCATGGCATTATTGCGGTGTCAATGGCAGTTACGATGATTGTATTTGCATTTTCTTATAAGGTTTTGAGTTCCAAATTAAATGAAGTGTTGAGTCTTGTTGGGGCTAGTTTCATCGGAACGATTATGAATGGCCCTGTATGCTTGGCGGTTTTGTATCCGTTTTTACAACCTGTCATGGGTCACGCTGGAATCATGGCTTTGCTGCCGATTCTGACCATTGCAAGCCTTGCAAACGTTGTTCTTGCGGTTTCGCTGTTTAAGGTTTTAAAAAGGGTTGGGAGAACGGCACTTAGAGAAATAAACTAATGGGAGTGCCATTAAAAACTGGGTACACGACAGGTTCTTGTGCTACTGCCGCCGCAAAAGCTGCCGCAACGGTTCTTTTATCAGGCAAACAAGTCAGTTGTGCGACGTTCACCGTGAAAAACGGACATATGAACATTGAAATTGTTCACACGGAGATAAGCCACGAGGGCGTGAGTTGCTCGGTCATTAAAGATGCGGGGGACGACCCCGATGTCACACATGGCATTGAGATTATTGCTACGGTTTCTAAGCAAGAAGGTGGAATCGAAATTGACGGTGGAATCGGCGTGGGCAGAGTGACAAGAAGCGGACTAAAAATTCCTGTGGGGCGTGCCGCAATCAATCCGATTCCGTTACAAATGATTGAGCGTGAAGTGCAAGCCGTCATGCAAACACATGGGTACAGCGGCGGTTTGAAAGTTGTCATTTCCGTGCCGAGGGGCTTTGAAGTGGCAAAAAAAACAATGAACGAACGGCTGGGCATCATGGGCGGCATCTCCATACTTGGCACAAGCGGCATCGTGGAACCCATGAGCGAGCGAGCACTCATTGACACAATCAAGGTGGAGATGGATGTTCATGTGGCGGAAGGCAAAACCGAACTTCTTGTCACACCTGGAAATTATGGGCGGGATTTTGCCAGTGATGTCTTGCACATAGATATTGAACGTGCAATCAAATGCTCCAACTACATCGGCGAAATGCTTGACTATGCAGAATTTTTGGGTGTTAAAAACATAACCTTAATCGGTCATGCCGGAAAACTTTTTAAGCTTGGCGGCGGAATCATGAACACGCATTCAAAAGTTGCGGATTGCCGTATGGAGATATTGGCGGTTCACTGTGGATTGTGTGGTGCCAATCGAGACGTGATACAAAAAATAATGGATTGCATCACGGTTGATGCGGCAATTGAAATCATTAAAGGCGAAAACTTGGGCGATGAGGTTTTTGAAAGCCTCGGAAAAAAAATAAGCTTTCACTTACGTGCGAGAACAAGAGATTCGGTTTTTGTAAGGTTTATTGTTTTCACACAGGAAAACGGAGTTTTGATTGACTCAAATTCGAGAAACTAAGCCAGAAACTAAAAAGGGGATAGCGATATGACACAGTCAAAGAAAATTTGGTTTTTTGCATACACAGCACTCGTGACGCTCGCTTTTGCACAAACCGTAAATGCCATGCACATTATGGAAGGTTTTTTACAGCCGATCTGGTGTGTGGCGTGGGGGGTTTTATGCTTGCCGTTTATCATAAAAGGTATCAAAAAAACCAATGAAATCATCAAAGAAAACCAACAAGCCATTATTTTATTGGCAATGGCTGGTGCGTTTACATTTGTGTTGTCGGCACTTAAAATTCCGTCGGTTACAGGAAGTAGTTCTCACATGACAGGGCTTGGATTTGCTGCGATTATGTTTGGGCCTTTTGTTGCTTGCGTGTTAGGCTTGATTGTTTTGTTGTTTCAAGCTTTGTTGCTTGCTCATGGAGGACTGACAACGCTTGGTGCCAATGTTTTCTCCATGGGAATCGTTGGGCCGATTCTTGCATTTTTTATTTACACATCACTTAAAAATACAGGTATCAATAAAAAAGTGATTATTTTTTTGGCGGCAGCTTTGGGGGATTTGGCCACCTATGTTACTACGTCGGTTCAGCTTGCGTTGGCTTTTCCGAGTGAAGTGGGCGGCTTTATGGCTTCGTTTGCAAAGTTTGCAAGCATTTTTGCAGTCACACAAGTTCCACTTGCCATCATGGAGGGAATTTTAACGGTTGTTCTTATAAACATGATTGTTTCATACGGAAAAGATTTATTTCAGTCCATTGGAAAGGGCGTGCTTGTCTATGAGTAAGAAAATTATGACGCAAAACATTTTGCTCTTGGTGGTTGTTGCGATCATGGTCATTGCACCGCTTATGTTTGTAAAAGATTCGGAGTTTGGCGGTGCCGATGGTGCGGCTGGCGATGTGATTTTGGAACTGAATGAAAGTTATGTGCCTTGGGCAGAACCAATTATTTCACCTCCAGGAGGCGAAACAGAAAGCTTGCTCTTTGCACTGCAAGCGGCACTTGGTGCTGGTGTAATTTGTTTTGGACTTGGCTACTTAAAAGGTAAATCGGCTGTGAAAAAAAATGATCTACATTGATAAGTTTGCATACATCTCCGCTTTAAAAGACACAAAGCCTGAACTAAAAGTTTTGTTTGGTATAGCCACATTGATTGCTTGCATTGGTTCTAATAACTTTATTTCGTTTGGCATTGTGTTTATCTCGATGTTTTTGGCGGTTGTGGTTTTGGCAAAAATTCCGATTGGGTATTACGCAAAGCTTTTGCTGTTGCCGTTTGGATTTTTGGTGCTTGGCGTTCTTGGAATCATTTTAAATGTTTCAAAAGAAGTGAGTAATCCATTATGGAGCGTGAAACTTGGCGAGTACTATTTGTTTTTTACTCAAAGCGGATTAGAACTTGCCGCACGGCTCGTTTGTAAGTCGCTTGCGGCTGTGTCTTGCTTGTATTTCATCATTTTAACAACGCCGATTCGGGATATTATTAATTTGCTAAAATATTTGAAATGCCCAGAAACATTAGTATCGCTTATCACCTTGATGTATCGTTTTATATTTTTGCTCATGGAAATTTCTTTGACAAAAATAAAATCACAACAGTGCAGACACGGCTATGAAAAAATGAGAGGGTTTACAAAAACCTTTGGCATGTTATGGGCATCGGTTTTTATACAATCGTTTAGGAGTGGCGAGTGGATTAACAAAGCCATGCTATTGCGTGGGCATGACGGAAACATGAAGTTTATAAAGAAAAAAATTACAATATCCATAAAAGAACAGGTGCTTGTGATGTGCTTTGTTTTTTTAATTATATTGCCAAACTTTTTTCTGTAGGAGAGGGTTTATGTTTGATTATGCTCTGCAAGTAGAAAATTTAAGTTATGAATATATGGATAAGAACAAGGCACTCTCTGGCATAAGTTTTGAAATAGAAAAGGGTCACAAGGTTTTTTTTCACGGAGCAAATGGTGCTGGAAAAACAACACTCTTTCAATGTTTAACAGGGCTTTTGAAAGTGAAGCAAGGCAAGATTTTACTGGGTGGAAAAGTCACCGAAAAAGAAAAAGACCGCATGAAAAAAATCAGTATTGTGTTTCAAAATGCGGATGACCAAATTATTGCGGGGAGTGTTTTTGACGAGGTGGCATTTGGGCCGCTCAACATGGGGCTCCGTGATTCGGAAGTAATTTTGCGTGTGGAAGAAGCCATGAGAACCATGAACATTTTCAACTTAAAAGACAAGCCGCCGCATTTTTTGAGCTATGGACAAAAGAAGCGTGTGACGATTGCCTCGATCCTTGCCATGAACCAAGACATTATTATTCTTGACGAACCGACAGCGGGGCTTGACGCCAAACAAAGCGAGGAACTCATTGGGATTTTAAACGGCCTTGCAAAAAAAGGGACAACACTCATGATTTCTACGCATGACGCAGAGTTTTCGTATCGTTGTGCCGATAAAATTATTGTGTTGGATTCTGGCGAGTTGATTGCAAAAGGGAACGTCTACGAAGTTTTTTCAAATACAGAAATGCTAAAGAAAACAGGAATACAAAAGCCGCTGATTATGGAAATTTATGGAGAACTGGTTGAGAATGGACTGGTTGAACATGGGAGCGTTTTTCCAAAAGACCGTGAGGGCTTGCGTGCGAGGATTAAGGAGATTGGGCATGAGAGGTAAATTGTTTGGCATTGGCACAGGGCCTGGTGACCCCGAGCTTTTAACATTAAAGGCAATCAGAATCATGGAAATGTGCGATATAATTGCTGTTCCAAGCTCTGAGAGCCACGACAGAACCGCTTTTAACATTGTGGAAGAGTATATAAAACATAAAGAGTTAATTGAATGCAAGTTTACCATGGATAAAGATGAGCAAAAAAGAAAAGACGCTAGGGTGTTGGTTGCTTCGGAAATTTGCAAACACCTTGTGCAAGGTGAAAATGTAGGATTTATAACGCTTGGAGATCCAACGGTTTACTCCACCTATATGTACGTGCATCATTTGGTTAAACAAGAAGGATTTGAAACTGAAATTATTTCGGGGATACCGTCGTTTGTGGCTGTTGCGGCAGCACTGAACGATTCGCTTTGTGAAGGCACTGAAATTTTAAGCATCATACCAGCCAGCCACCACGGAAACATGGAAGAATTGTTGGCTCGATCTGGAAACAAAGTTCTCATGAAATCGGGCAGGAGCCTTGGCAATGTGATAACGATTTTAAAAGAACAGGGACTTTCTGAAAAAGTGAAAATTATAGAACGCTGTGGAATGGAAAACCAGCGGATTTTTCACACAATAAAAGAATTTGAAGAAGCGGACGAGGTTTCTTATTTTACAATTGCAATAGTGAAGGAGTGATTTTGTGGTAATTTTTGTTGGTGCGGGAGCGGGAGACAAAGAACTCATTACGGTAAAAGGCATGAAGGCGTTAGAAACGGCGGACAGCATTATTTATGCAGGTTCACTTGTAAACCCCGAACTGCTCGAATATGCAAAAGCGAATTGCAAAATTTATAACAGTGCCAAGATGACGCTTGAGGAAGTCATGGATACTTTTTTGTTAAACGAGGAAAAAGGATTTACCACGGTAAGACTTCACACAGGCGACCCAAGTATTTATGGTGCGATAAAAGAGCAAATTGTTCTGCTTGATGAGCATAAAATTGAGTCGAAAGTTATCCCCGGTGTCAGCTCATTTTTGGGTGCGGCGGCATCTTTGAAAGCGGAATATACTTTGCCGAACGTAACACAAACTGTTATACTGACAAGAATGGAAGGGCGAACACCAGTGCCGTCGGGTGAGGACATTTCTGAACTTGCAAAAATCGGTGCGTCCATGGCGATTTTTTTAAGTAGTGGAATGCTTGAGCGGCTTGCAGAAAAACTTTTAATGGGGGCATACACGGAGAACACACCTGTAGCCATTGTGTATAAAGCGACTTGGCAAGATGAAAAAATAATCAGAACTACCATCAAAGATATGGCAAGACAAGGCGAAGAATCTGGAATTAACAAGACGGCGCTGATCTTGGTTGGGGATTTTTTGGGAGATGAGTTTGAACGTTCGCAGCTTTACCACCCCGAGTTCACCCATGAGTTTCGTGAAGGA
>JAVBKL010000193.1:0-19735 GCA_031554055.1 Eubacteriales bacterium
TTAAACGTGGCTTGTTTGTATTGTCAGCATTCTTCTTAAGTGCGTTTATGTGTGAGTATTTTGATATTGCTGGTTTTGTAGTTGCAGGTATTTTTATTACAAGTTTCTTTGATGCACTAAGCATTCGCCGCAAAATGATTATGGGCGAACATATTCATGACAACGCAGACGACATCAAAGGTTTCATTTTTGAAAACAAAGTGCCAATCATTGCTTTTGGCGTAATCGTGACAGCACTTGAATTTTTCTCGGATTTCTCGAGAATGTTATTTGTACACACAGGCGGTAGTTTCCACGGCGATGGCGACGGCCACGGCATCATAGGCGTCATCATTTTAGCTCTTGGTATATATTTTATTTCCAAAGGTACCAAAAAAAGAAAAGAAAAAGCGGAACTAGATAAAGAGCAATAACAAAACGGACTGATTTCCTCGAGAAGTCAGTCTTTTTTGTTTTGCAATGGATTATGAGCTATGCTATAATTTAAAGAAAAAAACAGTAGACCGATTTAAGTGGAGGCCGTATGAAAAACGCATTTAACCATGAGAAGTATTTAGAGTTACAGGGAAAATATATTCTGGAACGCATAGAGAATTCGGGCAAGAAGCTATACCTTGAGTTTGGGGGAAAGCTTTTTGACGACTACCATGCGTCAAGAGTTTTGCCGGGGTTTAAGCCGACAAGCAAGATTGAACTTTTGTTAAGCATGAAAGAGAAAGTTGAAATCATCATTTGCATTAACGCAAACGACATTGAGAAACATAAAATTCGTGCCGACTTTGGAATCACGTACGACCTAGAAGTTTTTAGACTGTTGGACAACCTTAGAAACATTCAGCTTGATGTAAACAGCGTCGTGATTACGCAATTTACAAATCAGCCAGCGGCAGAGACTTTTAGAAAAAAATTGACGCACAGAAATATTAAAACCTATATACACGGCGTGACAAAGGGCTACCCAACCGATGTGGACATCATTGTAAGCGACGAGGGTTATGGTGCAAATCCTTTTATCGAAACAACAAAGCCGCTTGTGATTGTGACAGCGCCAGGAGCTGGCGGCGGAAAGCTTGCGACTTGCCTTTCGCAATTGTATCACGAATCAAAGCGTGGCGTAAAAGCTGGCTATGCAAAGTACGAAACATTCCCAATTTGGAATTTACCGCTCAAGCATCCAGTCAACATCGCATACGAGGCTTCCACCGCAGATTTAAACGACATAAATATGATAGACTCTTTTCATCTTGAAGAATATAACGAGATGGCGATTAATTATAATAGAGATCTTGCCGTGTTCCCAATCCTTAAAAATATTTTGGAGCGGATTACAGGGGAGAGTATGTACAAGTCCCCAACAGATATGGGCGTGAATATGACAGGCTTCTGTATCGAGGACGATGCGGCGGTGCGTGAAGCGGCGAAGCAAGAAGTTTTGCGAAGATATTATAAGAGCATTTGCGATTTTAAAAAAGCTGAGACAAACGTTGATGTCGTGCAAAGGATTAAATACTTGCAAAACGAACTTGGCATCTCGGCGGACGAACGACTTGTGATTAAGCCTTGCCTTGAAAAATCGCAGAAGGAACAACTTCCTGTTGTGGCAATCCAGCTTAAAAGCGGCGAGATTATTACAGGCAAGAACAACAAGCTAATGACGGCGGCAGCAAGTGCTATTTTAAATGCCATTAAGTTTATGTCAAATATTGCAGACGAGATACCGTTGTTATCACCGGCGGTTCTTGAGCCGATGCTCAAAGTGAAGGACGGTTTTGCAAAAAATCAAAGTGTTGAGAACCACTTGAATGTGTATGATGTTTTGCTGTGCTTAAGTATTTGTGCAGTTACCAATCCGTCCATCGAGGTTGCATTACAAAAGTTACCGCTGCTGTCGGGCTGTGACGCACATTCAAGCTTTATTTTGCCGCACTCTGATGAGAACATGTGTCGGGTTATGAATATTTCTCTCACAAGCGAACCAGAGTATTATACGGATAATTTGTATTTTGATATTTAAAATTTAAGCCTCTCGTCGAAAATCAGCGAGAGGCTTTGGTTTGTAATTCTATATCATTCTAATGGCAAATTCCTTACAAACACTAACGCAATATCCACAAGTGATACATTTGCTATCGTCGATGGTCATGGTGTCATTCACTAAATCAATTGCTTCGCTGTGGCATGTCTTTTTGCATTGTCCACATTTTTTGCAAAGATTGTCCACTATGTAAAATCTTTTATCCGCATTTCCGAGGAGTGAAATTTCTTGAGAAATATCTTCTCCATTGAAATATTTCAAGTTCATATCCACTTCGCTTTTAGAAATCATTCCCAAGGCAATTGCTGCACGCCCTATAGAAATGCTAAGCACAAAGTCCATTGCTTCTTTATAGTTTTTAATAATTGTTCCGCCCGCAAGTGCTTTCATAAAAAGAACGCCCTTGTTGTTTGTGAAGCAAAGCTCTATGGCATCGACCATTTCTTCTCTTGTGCCGCTAAGGATTCCTTTTCCGTTTAAGTTGATAATGGGGAAAACAATATCAATTTCTTCGAGTTCTGCCGCAATTTTTACAACGTTTACGTTGTGTGTGCTGATTCCGATTGCTTTAACCAAGCCTTTTTTACGAAGGTCAATCAGTGCGTCAAATGCACCTTTTCTTGTTTCGAAAACACTTTCGTCCACTCTTGCTGCGTGTAGAAAAAATATATCGACATAGTCAATGCCAAGATTTTTGATACAGGCAAGAACGTCTTGCTCCATTGTCTCGTAATCAGATGCAGCCGATTTTGATGAAATGACGGGGCGTTTGCCGCTTTGTTCCATAGCGAGTTTTATTTGTGGGTATGTATCATACATTTTTGCGGTGTCGAGAAATGTAATTCCCGATTCAAGTCCATAGGCAATTATTTTGCCGGATTCTTCAAGCGGAACATTTTTTTGTATAGGGCCAATCGGCAAGGTTCCAAAGCAAAGCTCCGACACTTCAATTCCTGTTCTTCCCAGTGTAATAGTTTTCAATTTCATGCCTCCTTTTTTTTAGATTATACTCCAATCATTTTTTTTATCAAGTGTAGATTTTAGTAACACGAGTATTAGTTGCGAATCTGAAATTTTTAAGTTATAATGAACTTATTTATTTTACTGTTTTGGCACGGCAAAAGAATAAGGGGTTTTGAAAATGCAAGAGTTTAATTATATTTTTAATGTTTTAAATACACCATTGTACAGCCTATATATTTTTATAGGTTTTGTTTCGCTTGCGGCTCTTGTGTTGGTTTTTAGGCTCATTGTTTGTATCAATTACAAAGCGGTGCTCGCTATTTTTAGAATAAATGCAAAGGAAATGAAAGTGCGAACCGATATTAAAGATACAGGTTCACATTTTTTAAATAAAGTTGTGCGTGATTATATAAAAATTGGTGACAAAGGCGTCTCGCCACGCGCATCAAAGAATATTGTAGATAAACATATTGGTCGATTAAATTTTTTGGGCATAAGCTATGATGCACTTGAGAATGTTGTGATGGGCATTGAGAAAAACATTGTGTTCTTAGGAATCATTTTAACACTTGTGTTTGAAGATTATAGATATACATTTGCCATTTCGACGGTGGCGGCGTTTATCGTGTTAAGAATTTTTGCGGCTCTCTTCGATTTTACAACAATTAAACACAGAACCTCCCTTGAAATATCCGAATATGTAGACCGTGAAATTGGTCAGTTCTATGCGGGGGATTCTGGAACGCTTATGCTAAGATTAAAAACAGAACTTACAGAGTCGCTCAACAAACAAACAGAAAATATCGGACAGTCCGTATTGAAAATGGGAATGGATTTATCGAATATCATGCAGCTTAACTTGCAAGAAATGAGCAAGGCAATTGACAAGACCATGCTAAAAATTTCTGATTTTGGTGGCGAGCTTGGTAAGCCTTTGGAAATGTGGAAAACCGCAATCCATGAAACTGAAACCGCACAGAATAAATTCACACAATCGCTGCAAGCTTTTGAAGAAACCGCAGTTAAAATTTCAAGCACCAGCAACAATTTATCGAGCAGCATGGGCGAGTATTCAGAAATTATAAACACGCAAGCCAAGTTTGTATCAGAACAAATCTCCTCGCTGAAAGAAATTGCCGAAGGGCTCAAGGAAAATTCGAAACCGCTTATGACGATTCATGATACGCTTGGGTCAAATCTTAAATATGTAGAAAAAAATCAAGAGCTGCTCGAGACGAGTTTGCAAAGATATGAGACAAACATGGAACAACTTGTTAGCAAGATAGGCGACGGAATGGGCAGCATCATTGATTTCCATATGCAAAACTCGTATAAGTCGATGAACCAAGGCTTGGAAGACAATATCAAAAAAATCGTTCTCGCGAATAATGAATTAATCCTAAGGCTTCAAGAATTGTTCGAGCAAATCCATGAGCAAAGCAGAAGCGAAACGAAGGCGATTCGCCAAGTGAAAGAGCAGATGGATATTCACTTTGAAAATTTAAGGGGCAACAAAGAGTATTTTATGCAATGATAGAGAGATTGATTAGGGGAAAACCTTTATGGAAATGATGCAGCAATTCGAATATCCATTACCGATTTTAAAAATATTAGCTGAAAAGCTCGTCATTGAAACTTCTAAGATGGAAAGAGGTTCGCTTTCTGTTGACAACATTGGTAGCGGGCTCTTGCAAGGCAGCGTTATGTCAAACAATCCCGCACTTAAGTTTGAGCTTGAAAAATTTTCGGGCAATCAACTAAGCTTGCAGTATATCGTGGATATAGACGGATTAAAAGCCGGTGACTTGGTGCAATCTGATATTGTGATCATATCAAACGGCGGCGAAAAAATAATACCGCTCATTATAAAAGTAGTTCCGTATTGTATTTATACGGAAGATGGCTTTAAAATTTCGACGCTCAAAGATTTTTTGACGTACTCAAAAAAATATCCACTCAAGGCACGGCAGCTCTTTGTGACTTCTGAATTTATGGCGTTCTTAATGAGCAACGAATACGAATTTTTGGAGATTTTTGATTACTTTGTAAAGGACACAAACAAAGAACGTGCTCTTGAGAATTTTTTTGTGCTAAGTAAACTTAAAAACAGGGCAGTGCTTCAGGTTGCTACAAATAGAGTGGAACTAGAAGTGGGGCCGCTTCAAAAAGATATTGTTACACATCAAATTCCAATTAATAAAATTGGTTGGGGTTATGTGGAGGCAGATGTTTCTGCCAGAAGCGACGGAGATTGGCTAAACATTACCAATGCAAAACTGGTTGCGTCTGGTTTTGCCGAAGAAGAATCCGTTTTTGTGAGTTACTCGGTTGATACCAGTAAACTCAAAAGCAAGTTTGAAAAAGGGACAATTAAAATTTCGAATAGTATAGAAGTAGAAATTGTGGTCAGAAAAAAAAGCTATTTTTCGGTGAGAACAAACCGAAATAGTTTTGAGTATGACGACAACGGAGTTGTTTGTGTGACGAATAATACTGGTCAAGATGTTTTACTTGAGATTGTATCGAAAGAAAATTATATTAAATTCGATGGCAAAAAATATTTTATGGGCGGCTATGCCGAGATACCGTTTACCATTAAAATGACGGCACTCCAGACGGCACAAATGGCAATCAAGAAACAACCGTATTCGGAAAACGAAATTATGATTACAGCACATATAAACGATATACTGATTAAGAAGACGATTAAAATTTCAGTAGGAAAATTTATGAATTGAGGCATTCACCGTGATGAAAGAGACTTTTAACGAAAAACTGATGAAGAGTAGAAGCCTATATGAAAGAACCCTCAAGACTAGGCAGCTCCTAATTTTAAGTTTCAGACAGTGGCTTAACTATCGTTTAAACAGCGATATAACCGCTTTAAGAGTTGCGGCAAAAAACGTGCAGTCAGCGATTAAACCAGGGAACATGGATCTATCGCTACATTTTGCACAAGTCTTTTTTATGATCGAACAAAGAGAATATGACCGTGCACACGAGCAACTGGAAAAAGCGGCAGCATATAAAAATTTCTTTAAGGCAAACGAGCAGTTAAGCTACGGCATTTACCTTTTCTTAGAAGCTTTGCTTGATTTGCGAATCGGGAAACACAGAGCGGCGGACAAACATTTTAAAATTTTGGCGGACTATGCCGCAAACCAAAACCACCACATGTTTTCTTTGATGCTTGGCATGATTAAAATGGAAAACGAAGAATACCAAGCGGCTTTTTCATATTTGACAGAAGCTTTTTCAAAGGGCAGCAGAAGTTCGTTTTTATTTGAGAGCGTCTACAGGTTCTTACAAACAGGTGAGCCCATTAAGGGAAACCCAAAATTGTTTTTGGCTTTTATTAATTGGTCAATATCACAAGGGCTTGACATCAACGCAATCATTACGCATTACAAAGATACGGTTATGGTTGCCTCCATTGATAATGCAGGGGCCTTATTAAAAATCTACAACGATTATCCGGAAGAAACGATTTTAAAGAGCATTTGTAGAAACTTTATCCGTGAATCGGACTATTCTGGTGAAGCATATAAGTATTACAAAGAAGCAGAAGCCAAACAACTCGACATTCCAATTTTACAACAGACATTGGTTCGGGCGGCTTTTTACGCAAACACAGAGGAACTTGGCCGTTACACCATGGAGCAATTTTTGCACAGCGGGGGAATGGATTCGGATATTAAACTCAAGGCTTACGTGTATCATCTCGTTCTCACGTCGAAGAAAATGCGTGAATTTGTATCTGAACTTGAGTCAGAGATGATTCAGTTTGCACTTTACTCCCTAGAAAACGAATTAAGGGGACGGCATTACAATAGCATTTATAAATTTTTGGTGTGCCATGAAAATGTTTCGGAGATTCCTGTTCACTATATAAAAAAAGCCGTGGAATATCTGAAATACGATATTTTCAGGTATCATATCGCTGTTGAAAACAAAGATGTTAAGCACATTTGGTTGATAGAAAAAGAGAAAAAAGAACTCGAAGTCTATGAAATTGTAAACGGCGAAGCGGTTGTCTTGGCTACTTCCGAGTTTTTTTCTTATGTTTGTTTTAGTGAAGGCGTAAAAACCATTCAAGACAGCAAAATCAAAATTACGAAACTCGTTGAAAATGCAGACACCCAATTGTACGAAAGATTTTATTTATCGGGAATTGTCACCGATGAAATTTTAATTTCGCTTGCAAGAAATGCAATTTCTCTTCAAACGTTAACGCCAGTTGCCATAGAAATTTTAAAAACAACCGGTGCGAACAAATCAATTTCTGTAAGCTTTAAAACCCAAGTCTATGCAAAACTTGGAAACTATTTCTTTGCAGATGATGACTTGCCGAGTGCAAGCAGATATTATAAAGACATTGACGACAGATACTTAAATGATAAATATATAGAAAGTATGCTTGTTGTACTGATTTCTACAGGCGATTTTCAGAGGGCTTCATTGCTGATTGCAAAAAAAAGCTATTGCATGGAAGACAGGGTTTTGTTTTTGGCGGTCAAAGAAATTGTTAAGTCCAAGCAGAACAATTTGTTTCCCATCATAGCAGCGGCGGCATACGAACTTTTATTAAAGTCTTGGTATGACAAGAGACTCATAGACGTTGTTATAAAATATTTTAAGGGTTGCCAACTGGAGTGGGAAGAACTAGGCAAGTCGCTAAACCTCATGTCAGTGGATGAACCAGCACTGGATTTATTAATTCTTACCAATAGTATTTGGATAAAAAAGCCAACCAAGGTGGCACAAGAAGTTTTTTGCCGTGTGTATCGACATGATATGGAAAACGAAATCATCCCCGATTACATGAGTTATTTGGTTTATGAAATGCTTACGAACAATTTTAAAACCGAGTATGAAACGACAACGGCACTTGAGAAATATTTTTTGAGAACGGACGACAGTTTTTTGGCGTATGGACTTTCTCATATGTATTTAACGCATGGCATGACCACTCTTCATTCAGATAGAATTATAGAAACTACACTGGGTTTCATGGAGCAAGACGGATTTATGCTCCCAATGTTTAAAAATATTCAAGACAAAAAACTTAGAACCTCGTATATCGAGAAGAATCAACCATTTATTTACAAGAGCCTGCCGGATAAAAATGTGTGCGTGTATTTTAAACTCGACAGTGAAACTGAATTTCGGTCACAGAAAATGAAGTACTTCCGCTTTGGCATGTATTATGCGGTTGTTCCGCATTTTTATGGCGAAAAAATGCTGTACTACTTTAGCGAGGAAATGCCGACAGGCAGTATCACAACCAAAGAAGTTTCAATTGAGAACAATCAAATGTTTTTAAGCGAGAACGAAAACAATACGGAGCCTTTTTTTGTACTGAACAATGCACTGATCTATGAGCAAATGTTTAAATACGACAAGGTTGAGGCGATAATCACAGAAACATTACGTGACCTGCATAGGGTCTTTGGAAAACTGCTATAGCGATTCTAGGAGGTAAAAAACATGGGAACTTTAGGTCTTGATTTAGAACGTGGATTATTTTTAGGTATAGACTTTGGAACAACCAATTCAGTTGTTAGTATTTATAATTTTGCAGAGGGCGACGCCCAAACGATTCCGATTGACGGCAGCAACATTTTCCCGACAGCCATTCAATTTGAAACTGATCCGGAAGACGAAAACAAACTTTCCAGAATTTTTGGTATACAAGCAAAAGAAGCGGCAATTATTTATCCGCAAAGCACAGTTCTCTCAATCAAACGTTTTTTAGGCAGTAGCGAAAAAATTACAGTTTTTGTCGATGAGAAAGAGCATGTGTTTACTCCCGAACAAATTACAGGTGAAGTGCTTGGTTACCTCAAACAAAAAGCAGATGAGTATGTGCAAGAAGAAATGAACTTGAGCGGACAGTTCTCGGGCTGTGTAATTACTGTTCCCGCAAACTCAACAGACAAGCAAAAGAAAATGACCAAAGAAGCCGCCATCCTTGCGGGTTTTGACGAGAATAGCGTGTACTTGCGTTTGGAGCCAGCGGCAGCGGCAATCAGTTATGCCGTGAATGAAACCAACGATAAAAAAGTTTTGGTATATGACTTTGGTGGCGGAACATTTGATGCTTGTATTTTGCAAGTGAAAGTAGAAGACGCTGGCGAGCCTTCGATTTCTATTTTAAGCACATACGGCGACAACGATCTCGGCGGAAACGACATTGACAAAATTATTGTGGATATGATTTACGAGGAATTTAAAAAACTTACGAACAACGAAATAGATTTATTTAATGAAGAAGTGGACGACGGCATTTCAAAACGCCAAAAGAAAGTGGCACTGGTTAGATTACACCAAGTGGCAAACCAAACCAAAGAACGCCTTTCACAAGCAAAGACTGCGAAAATCGTTTTGGCACCACTGATTCAAGAACCTAAAATTGTAAACATTAACATGGAGATTTCAAGAGAAGAGTTTTTAAATCACAAACGTGTTAACCAACTTGGCGACAGGCCAGAGATTTTCGAGAAATTCCGTGACAAAAATGTAAACGATATGCTCGACATCACTTTAAAATGTGTGGACAGTTGTTTAGAAGCTGCTAGTCTCAACTCATCTCAAATTGATGAAGTGTTCTTAGTTGGCGGAAGTTCGGCAATTACCGTAATTGGAGATAGAATCAAAGAGAAATTTAATAAAGATCCGTTCAAATCGAAAATGAGCCCAGCCCTTAGTATTTCTCAAGGTGCGGCGTATTACTGTAACATGATTATGATGCCAACAGTTCGTGGCCCTATTGTGCAAGAAAAAACAATTCACTCGCTTGGGCTTGAAATCGCCGGACGCAGATTTATGGAAATCGTAAAAGCAGGTATTGATATTCCAAAGGATGGTCTTAAAATAGAAGCGTCTGAACTACTCACCACAAACTTTGATAATGTTTCAAGCATGGCAATCGTTGTGTACGAAAGCACCATGCCTGTCGGTACGGATCGGGCAGTGGCTGTTAATTCTGATGGAATGAAAAGACTTGCCGGTACATCGCTTAGGGGAATCCCACAAGGGCCTCGGGGACAAGAAAAAGTAAAAGTGATTTTTAGCGTAGGACAGGATAATATGTTACGTGTGACAGCAAAGAGCACCAGCCTTGACGGAGTAATAACAGAACTTGCAGTTGATGAGTTATACGAAAACTAGTTATCACGAGGGGTTTTAAAATGTCAAAAGCACCCAATAAAACGAAGGCGGCAGAAAGAGAAGGGCAATACACAAAAAAATTGCATAACACGTATGCATCCATTGACAACTATACAAAGATTTTGGTTGAGAGTATGCTGTATGACTTAAAACACTTTATGGTTGAAAAAATTATAGCGGCGGGCAAAAATGCCCGCCTAGATGCGTGTGATGACAAAATTTATGATTCGTACACGAGGCTAATGACGTTCTATAAAAATGTGTGTGTTGTATATGATGAGTGTGCCGCCGTTATAGTCAGCCCAAAAATAAAAAGCACAATCGAAGGCATTTATGCAATTTTAAAATCGAGAATCAGCCTTCAAACGGCAGAGGATATTAGCGAGGGTTATGCAAATAATCCGATTTTTGTTGAGAAAAAATCCATTTTAATCAGCTCAATCAAATCGTTTGGCAATGACTGCGACTATTACACCAATCTGTTTTTGTCGGAGCGTCTACCAGAATGTCAGTTGATGGCCCGAGAAATGTTTATCA
The DNA here is from genome assembly GCA_031554055.1 of Eubacteriales bacterium. Classification (GTDB taxonomy): domain Bacteria; phylum Bacillota; class Clostridia; order Lachnospirales; family JAVBKL01; genus JAVBKL01. The sequence continues at coordinate 10,706 of JAVBKL010000193.1, forward strand.
TTAAGCCTGAAGGCATTGATTTTAACGAAAAAGGTCTTGATTACGCAAAAAAACTTTTATACATTCAAGAAGAACATTTGCATGACAGCATTTACAGGTTGTATGTAGATAACGTGAAAGACTCCATGCAAAAACTAAATGACATCGACTCACGCAAAGCAATCATGCTTTATAATGAACTGCTCGAGCAAGAGCAAGAAATTTTAAGCTCAATTGTGCGAATCCAGTTGCCACTTCTTGAAAAAGACAAGTGTTGCAGCCCGACGGAAGAGTCAGTGGTTTTAAAAATAAATAATTTGTTAAAAGAATCATTTGAAGCTTTAACCACAGACATGGACGCCATCACCCAATGTGTGAAAGAGTCCAAAAAAGGCACACAAACAACAGAAGAAAAAGCAATTCTCTTTGAGACACTCAAAGACGAGAAGGCGTTAAAAGAATTAATTGTGTCAACCAACTACGAAGGCTTTTATAAGAGCTTGCAAGTGGAACTTACAGAAGTCTACCGAGCACTGGAAATTGAAATCGGTGTCACCTATGAGCGAGAATCAGGAAATAGATTGTATGCAAGAGCGATGTATGAAGTAAGACGCACCATTGCGGAAAATCTAGCCATTTCAAATGAAATGATCATTGTGTTTAAAAAAATTCACGAGAAGGCAAAGCAAACAGCGGAATACTTGGAGAGCTTAAGCGAGCCGACTGAACAAGCAGAACATAAAGATTCCCTTGCCATCATAAAAGGAATCAGTGAAACGTTAGAAATTAAAATAGATAGCATCAACGAAAATCGAGATATTTTTGACGATGAAACAAAACATAAAATTGAAAGTTTGCGACCAGATAAACCACGGATTAGCTTGTTGGATTTTGTTGGGTTGAGCATGGGCATGGATTTATCAAAGGATATTGACTTAACAAACAGAGAACAACTCTTTGAAACCTATCGCCAGAAAATGCAAAAGCATATGCAGCAGCACCAAGATTATATCCACAAGAAAAATATTGCATACAAAAAAGATTGCTTGTTATTTGAAGTTACGACGTACGAAGAAATTCTTACGTACAGCATTTCGAGAATGCGTGACACAGGGCTTGAACAAATCAAAGAATTTGTCGCTTGTGCAGATGAAGCTTGGACAGAGCTCGAGTCCATTCTCATTAAAAATTATGTAAACCCAATCGAACCAGAGCCGCATGATATGTTTAACGGCAAGGAACACGAGGTTTTGGTGGCCGAAAAAAATCCAGAGTTTAAAAAAGGCGAAATTATTAAACTCATGAACTGTGGATACAAGCAAAATGAAGTGATTTTATTGCGTGCGAATGTGGTTGCCGCAACTTAAAAAGGTGAGTAGTTATGAACTGGAAAAAATTTAAAAATAAGTTCATACATGAGAAGCAAGACGAAGCTTGCTTTATAATAGGCATTGACCTTGGGAACGCAACCTCGGCAATCGCTTTTTACGACGTGAACAATAATACGCCTGAAATCATCGACATAAGCGGCGGATATGGCAAGCCGACAGTTCCCACGGTTATGCAGTACATCAACGACACAAAGGAATGGGTTTTCGGCGAGTATGCACTCCTCAACCGAAGCGAGGGGCGAGACATTACGCTTAGCTCTCTCATGGAAAAGCTAGGGCGAAAAGAATATGTGGAGATTGACCGTAGGCCTGTAAGCGTGGCAAGTATTCTTGGCATGTACTTAAAAGAACTTCTTGGAAACGTAAACAGCATCAACCCAAAAGCAGAAATTGTGGGAATTATTGTGTCGATTCCAAGTTATCTTGGCGAAGATGCAAAGGACGAACTTTTAACAGCATTTAAACTTTCAGGTTATGAAAAAGAAGTAATCAATCTTGTTTCGGACAGGGAATGTATTTTTTCGAGATACTATTTCGATAGAAAAATTGAACGTGAACGAGTTGTTTTACTAGATTTCGGAAGCCGAGAACTTCGGGGCGGCGTGTATGAAATTGAACCCAACGACGGCGAGAACATCACGGTAAAAAGTCTTTCGTCGCTGTTTGACACAAGGCTTGGAACTGATAACATTGACGAAACGTTAAATAAGTTTATGACACAAACTTATTGTATGAATATGAATACAACACCTACCTTGCTCACCCAGCAAGTGAAGGACAATATAAAAGCGTTTGTATACCAACATAAGGATTTACTTTTCCAAAAATCACAAAAGCCTGTCAGGCTTTACTATAACTTTGCGTACCCGCCTTTTCAACAAACCATCACAAAAGACGAAATGGTAGAAATCATCAACCCATTCCGTCATGAGTTTATTGAGTTTGTTGACAGGGTTTTAGAAAAAAACATGAGCGACGACGCAACTAAAATCAAAACTTCTGATATTCGTACCATCATTTGCACCGGCGGCGGTTTTGAAATGACTTGGGCTAGGGAAGTTGTTCAAAGCATCTTTGAGGGTTCAAACATTGTTTTTTATAAAAACTCAAAATGCGTTGTGGCAGAAGGTGCTTCTGTGATTGCGGCAAAAATGCTTGAGGTAACCACAGGCGAAAGTTTTACAACAGAAGACAAGAGCCAAGTGCATATTGACATTGGCTTAAATGTAACCAAGGATAAAAAGACAAGATTTATCCCGATTATTGAACGAAACTCTTTTTGGTGGCAAGCCCATGAGCCAAAGTTTTTTCTCGTTAACAGCGAAGATTGCGATGACGTGAAGCTTGAACTATTTGAGAGAAATTTGGACGGCGACTTAAAACTGATTGGTGATTTGGTTTTGGACGACTTACCGAAACGCCCCAAGGGCACAACAAAAATTAAATTCTCACTTGAATTTTTAAATTATAACGAAGTGGAAGCAACTATTTCTGATTTAGGGTTTGGCGAGATTTTTCCATCAACCGACTACGAAAGAAAGTTTTTGATAAACATTTTTGTAAGCTGAAGCAATTTTTAGCTGAAGGGAGCAACAGTTTTGAACTGGGAAGAATACAAAAAGCAGATTGCTGAAAAAGGCAAGCTGCCAGAAGATTGGTATATTTTAGGAATAGACCTTGGAACTACAAATTCAATCGTGAGTTATTGGGATAACATCAACAGCCGCCCCGAGCCGATTGACATAAGCAATGGATTCGGAAAAATCCCTTTGCCGTCGGTGGTTCAGTTTCGTAAAGACTCTGATTCGGAAGGTGAATGGGTCATCGGCGAGGAAGCATATCGCTCCATGAAAATTTATCCCGAGACCACAATCCGGTCGATTAAACGGAAAATGGGTACTGATGAAAAAATCAGACTTGATGGACGTGATTATTTACCCGAAGAAATTTCAGCAAAAATAATAACCGAGCTTGTGACGCATTGCCAAAGCTTAAACCCAAAGGCAGAAATCGCTGGGCTTGTGGTATCTGTTCCGTATGACTTTGACGATGCCGCAAAAAAAGCAACCATGCGAGCTTGCCAAATCGCTGGACTTTCAGAAAATTTAATTTGTTTGATCGAAGAGCCAAAAGCGGCGGCGCTTGCCTATAATTTTAGACATCAACTGGACAAAGACGAAAAAATTATGGTTTTCGATTTCGGTGGTGGCACACTTGATATAACATTGTTTCACGTGGTCGAAAAAGATGAGTCGCATATCAAACTGCAAGTAATCAGTGAGGGTGGCGAGGCGTATCACGGCGGGGACAACATTGACGAGATTCTCTTTGACACTTGCCTTGGCTATATTTTAAACAAAACAGGGCAGACAAAAGAACAGATTGCACTTGAAAACCAAGTGGAGTTGATTGTACGTGCCAGAGAAGCAAAAGAAAGATTGTCTGGGGTTAAGAGCTTTCGAATTCCGTTTACTTTTTGTATACCGCCGTTTGTTGAGCAGATTACTCGTGACAAGTTTGAAGAGAAAATTGGTTACTTCATAGAAAAAACTCGCAAGCTTGTTTTAAAAGCATTGCGTGAAGCTTATACAGGTTCGCTTACGCCAGAAGATGTGGATAGAGTTTTGCTTGAGGGCGGCTCTTCCCAAATGCCTTGGATTAAGGATATGCTCACAGGAATTTTTAATGACGAAAGTAAAATTTATTCATCCGAAAGACCGGCTCTTGATATTTCACTCGGTGCCACATACTATGCCGCAATGAAAATGGGATTAATCTCAAACCAAGACGTTGAGTCAGAAAAAATGTCAGTTGAGTTTGAAGTGACAGTTCCGCATGATATAGGGCTTGAAATTATAAACGGAAGTCGCAAATCTTTTTTCACCATGATTCGCCGTGGCACTTCTTACTCACTTGCAAAAAAGAGCCAAGTGTTTACGCTTTCGGGCGATACGCCAGAGGATATGACAACCTTTGGGCTGAAAATTATGGAGCGTATTGACAAAGAAGACACGATTGACAATTGCAAGTTAATCGGTGAAGTGTTAATGAAAGGTCTGCCAGAACGTCCAAGCGGAAAAACAAAGTTAAAAGTAACTTTGCTCGTTGAAGAAGAGGGCGGACTTGTAAAAGGCAGTGTCGAAGATATGGGCTTTGGCGAAGAAATTCGTCCAAGTGGATATAAAGACGTTTTTGACCCAGCAAGATTTTCAAGAACAGTAGTGGAGGGATAAAGATGGGTTATTTAGGAATTGACTTAGGAACAACAAACTCGGTTGCAATCATTTACAACGACAAAACGGACAACACAGATGTGGTTCGTTTGGACGGAACAGACGAAATTCTGCCATCAGTTGTAAGTTATATGGAAGAAGGAGTTATTGTTGGAAACGAAGCAAAGTCGGGCGCAATTATTTATCCTGAAAGCACAATCATTTCAGTCAAACGGTTTATGGGCTCGAGTGAAAAAATAAATGTGGGTCTGACAGAAAAACTGCCAGAAGAGATCAGCGGCGAAATTTTAAGGAAACTTAAAGTGGCTGCAGAAGAACATTCTGGCGAGAAGTATGATGAAGTTGTTATCACGCATCCAGCATACTTTAATGACCGACAAATTTTTGCAACAAAGCAAGCCGGAATCCTCGCCGGTTTTAAAAATGTATACTTGTTGTCCGAGCCACTGGCTGCAGCAATCGAATATGGCTACAGACAGGGTTATGCACAAACCCTTCTTGTTTATGACCTTGGTGGCGGAACATTTGACGCTTGCGTTTTAAAAGTTTCACAAGACGAGAACGGACAAGAAATTTTCCAAGAGTTGTCAGACGTTGGCGATATGAACTTGGGCGGCGATGATTTTGACTCGGAACTGATCAGATGGATGAAAGAAAAATTTAAAGAAGACACAGGCATCGACTTGGATTCTTTGGATAATTTGGAACGCAAAAGAGTTTTGCAAAAGCTCAAACAAGAAGCCGAGCAAACTAAGAAAAAATTATCAGGAACCAACAAAGTTGCCATTAGAATTCACCCACTGATTATTGCAGACGGTGTTCCTAAGAACTTATCAGTTGAAATCACTCGTGAAGAGTTTGAAACAATGATTCGCAAGTACGTTGATCGTAGCCGTGACATCATCGAAGAAGCTTTAAAACGTGCGAACAAAGCACCTGATGAGATTTCTAAAGTGATTTTAGTCGGTGGTTCCACACTGATTCCAATGATTAAGCGTGTGGTTGCTGGTTATATCAAAGAGCCTTACAGAGCAACCGATCCCGCCAAAAGTGTGGCGATGGGTGCGGCAATTTATAATTACTTGATTCATCTTCCAAACTCGAATGTAAAGGTTGGGCAGATTACTAGACAAATTTTTGGTACAGAAGCTGTTACCAATGTCTCCACCATGGAGAAGAGCCTGATTCCGATTATTCCAATGGGTAGCCCAATTCCGTTTAGCATTTCCGACAGAAACTTTGCGAGTATGTCGGGCGCTTCTATGGTTAACGTGGATGTTTACCAGTGGGAAAAAGGAAACGAGAGCGAAAAACGTTACATCGGTAGTGTTCTGTTGTCGGGACTGTCTGGTTCTACACAGCTTGAGATTACTTATGCAACAGACGAAAACAATTTATTTGAAGTGTATGTAAAAGATATTGCGACAGGACGTTCAGAAAAAGCGGAGTTTGACCGTACAAAAACTTCTGCACCACCAGCACGAGAAATGAGACGTGGCGGTACGGACAAAGTAAATGTTATGTTCTTGATTGACACAACAGGCAGTATGGACACGTATATAAACGGTGTAAAAGACCGTGCCATTGAGTTTTCAGAAATCCTTGCGTCAAAAGGTGCTCAGTACAAACTCGGCTTAATTGGGTTCGGCGATTTAAATGAGCGTGAAAAACCAAGCGTCTACAATTTTACTGATGATGTGCCAAAGTTCCAAAAGCAAGTGAAGAATATTCCACGTACCTATGGCGGAGATATTCCAGAGTCGTCGCTTGATGCAATTGAAACAGGAATCGAGCTACTTCGTTCGTCAAAGGTTGATTCTGGTGCAAAAAACATATTTATTTTGATTACAGACGCACCGCCGCATGTTCCAACAAACAGCAGAAAGAGCGTTCGTGACATCACAGATATGTTAAACGCACAAGGCATCATCACCTATGTTGTGGCAAGACGTGACAAAGACAGCCTAGAAGCGTATGACCCAATCACAAAACCAAACGGCAAGTATTATGACTTGAGCGACAAGTTCTTTGATATACTTGATAACATCGCAATGAGTATTGCGGAATTAATTCGACTATAGAGGTGCTATATGCCAGAACTGCTCCTTTGCCTTTCGCAAGGCGAAAATGTAAATTCTTATCAATTTAAAATGACAGGGATAAATGTTTACTCCTTTGAAGAAGCCGTGTACCACTGCTACCATTACTGGAAGCAAAGTGTGGACGACTTCACATCAGAGGAGTTCGAGGAATGGGTCAGAGAGGTTCTTTCACTTTCGTTTCTGGCATCGAAAATAAAAGGGCTAAACAAGCTTGATAGCTTAAGTGAGAAGCTAACTACGTTTCTCACTTTGGTCGATTACCTTGACGTGGAACAAATAAGTATTTTAAAAGCGGAACTCGTTGAATGGGAAGCAAGGCTTGAGTGGGAGAAATACAAAGAGCGTGGCGATTATTTAATGGAAAAGAAAGAGCCGGCACGTGCGTTTGCATTCTACAGAAAAGCCTTGGCTTTTGGCGAGAATGTGAGGGTGCTTAACAACATAGCCATAGCACTCATGCAACTTGAGCGGTTTAAAGAAGCAATTGATTACCTTGGTCGTGCGGTAAACATCGAGCCAAACAATGTGCAGATCGTTTTAAATCTTGCAGAATGTTGTATTTATGCTCATGAATTTGAATCGGCGGAGAGTTGTTTGCACCACGCAGAAGAGCTTGACGAAAATAATCCCGATGTGCAATACCTGTACGGCGAGTTAAACATTGAATCTGACAAAACCAGAAACTCCATTGAATATTTTGAGCGAGCATTTGAAATGAACAACGAGCCGAAGTATATTTATAGAATCGCCGAAGTGTATGTGAAGCTTAGGCAGTTTGACCGAGCACTCGAGTGTTTGACAAAAGTGAAAACCAAGGACAATTCTTTTTTGGTTCAGCAGTCAAAAATTTATGCGGCATCTAACAACGTGCCAGCGGCAGTCAAATGCATTGAGCGAGCGTTAATTTTTGAGCGAGACAATGCCGAACTCTGGACGATGCTTGCCAAATATAGCCGCATGGAATATGATATCACCAAGGCACAAAGCTCGATTACCAGAGCACTGAACATTGCACCAGAGAGCGAAACCGCACAACTTGAAAATGCTCGCATAAAAAAAGCGCAAGGCAAAATAAAAGATTACCAAACCACACTGCATGATATTTTGGAAGGCTTTAAAAAGAAGTATAGGGAACTTACGCAGATGGAATAGGGGGGGCTTGGCTTTGCAAGAAAAATTGGTTGCTAGACTACAAGAAATTTTAAATACAAGTGACAACAAAACTGAATCGGGTATGAAGATGTATGATGAACCCATTCTGGGTTTTGCAGATGCGTCTGATGAGATTTTTAATCTGTTTAAAGAAAAGGCAGTTGGCTCGCATTATGTGTTGCCAAATGAATGGTTGGAAAGTGCCAAGACAGTTGTTTCGGTTTTCTTGCCGTTTTCAGAAGAACTCAGAAACAGTAACAAGCTTGACCCAGAAATGCCGTCAGAGGAATGGCTGTATGGAAGAATCGAAGGTCAAAAGTTGGTAAATAAAATTTGCACAGAGCTTTCAGAGGTAGTGGCTGAATGTGGATATGCATGTGCCTGTCCAACGCTTACACCAAAAACGTCTGAGGTTCGTTTCTCAAGTTGTTGGTCAGAAAGGCATACGGCGTTCGCTTGCGGAATCGGCACGTTTGGTTTGTCAAAGGGATTAATTACCGAAAAAGGAATGGCTGGACGGCTTTTTAGTTTAATCATTTCTGCGGAACTTGAGCCAACTCCAAGAACATACAAAGATATTAACGAGTATTGCACCATGTGCGGAAAATGCATTAAGAATTGCCCAGCGTCTGCGATTTCCAAAGACGGCAAGGTCGATAAAATTTGCTCGGATTATTTGGATATAACAAAGGAAAAGTTTGCCCCAAGATATGGCTGTGGCAAGTGCCAAGTGAATGTTCCCTGTGAAGCGAAAAAACCACGCAGAAATTAATTTCTGTGTGGTTTTTTGTATCCTAAAAAAATTGCTACCACTTTGGCTCGTCGTTTTTCTTTTGAAGCAAGTCAGACAAGTAAGTGATCTGTGCTTCTTTGTCGGATAACATTTTTTGAGCAAGTTCCAGTTGGCTCTTGAGTTTTTCAACTGAATCGTCGCTTGGTTGTGCGGCTTGTGTTTTTGGTGTGACAGGAGTGGGGTAAAAGTCCTGATACAAATCTGGAATGAGTTGTATGTCATGCGGATTGTTTTTATCCACATACACTTGTCGGATGAAAAATTCGCTCTCACTCATTGATTCGCTTGACGCATACACTGCTTTGATTGGGTTTAAGCAAAATTTATTTTTATAGCGTTGCGGCCTAGAAAAATTAAGTCCACCGTCTTCTGACACACAA